>PLJN01000052.1 GCA_003140235.1 Acidobacteriaceae bacterium | reverse complement strand
GACGAAGAGAGCGCCGGGCCGCGGCCCTGGAAGCACAACCGCAGGCAACCTAAATTTTGATTCAAGATATCAGGTAACTTATGACACAGCTCGTTGAACAAACACCGCCGGAGACAGCAACACACTCTCTCTCAGCGCCAAACGCGCCAGAGACTCCGCGCCGGACCTCGCATCGCACCTTGATCGCTGTGCTCGCGATTTTGGTGCTGGTGATCGCGGGAGGATTCTCCGTTGCCCGCCGCTTCTCTGATCACCAAACGCTGATCAAGGAAACCGAAACGTTGGCTGTGCCCACAGTGTCAGTGATCAAGCCCAGTATGGAAGCGGCCCAGGACGAACTGACGCTGCCCGCACAGCTCCAGGCGTATGTGGAGTCGTCCATCTACTCCCGCACCAATGGTTATTTGCTGCGCTGGTACAAGGACATTGGCAGCCACGTAAGAAAAGGGGAATTGCTGGCGGAGATTGATACTCCGGAAATCGATCAGGAATTACTGCAAGCCAAGGCGGCGCGCCAGCAAATTGCGGCGCAAGTTGAAATGGCCAGGATATCCGCCGACCGCTGGACCAACCTGCGCAAAACCGATTCCGTCTCGCAGCAGGAAGCCGACCAGCAGACCAGCGCTTACAGCCAGGCCCGCGCCAACCTGGATGCGGCGGACGCCAACGTGCGCCGCCTGGAACAACTTGAGTCCTTCAAGCACATTGATGCCCCTTTCGCCGGCGTGATCACCAAGCGCAACGTGGACGTTGGCGCGTTGGTCACGGCCGGAAGCGCGGTACAGGCCAAGGAGATGTTCGTCCTGGCCCAATTTGATCCGTTGCGGGTTTATGTGAGCATTCCCCAGAACAACGCGGCGTCCATACGGCGCGGCATGCCCGCCTACATTGATCTGCGCGAACTCCCCGGCCAAAAGTTTTATGGCAAGGTCGCCCGCACCGCGGACGCCATTGATCCAGCAACGCGCACCATGCTCACCGAGATCGACGTTCCCAACCACGAGGGGAAGCTGATGCCCGGAGCTTACGCGCAACTTCACTTTGCCGTTCCGATTCAAATCGAACGCATTTCCATTCCGGTCAATGCCATACTGTTTCGCGCGGAAGGCCCGCGTGTGGCGGTGGTGGGCGCTGATCAAAAAGTACACTTGAAATCCATCATCATCGGCCGCGACTTCGGAATCAAGGTTGAGATTCTCGGAGGCCTGGAGCCCACCGACCAAATCGTCGTCAATCCGTCTGATTCGCTGGAAGAAGGACAGCAAGTTCGCGTGAAGACCGGAGCCGGAGCGTGATCGTGAAACCCGTAGTCGTTAGACCAGTAATCTCTCGGCTGGCTGCGCTCGCACTGATCTTCACATTTTTGGCGGGATGCACGGTGGGTCCCAACTACCACCGACCCACCGTGGATACGCCGTCTGCATGGAAAGAGCAGCCGCCCTGGCGCGCTGCCAACCCCAAAGATGCTCTGCCTAAAGGCCAATGGTGGACGATCTTTGGCGACGCGGATCTGAGCCAGTATGAGGCGAAGGCCGTCACCGCCAATCAGACGATCGAAATAGCACGCACGCAGTTGGAGCAGGCGCGGGCATCGGCGCGCATCACGCAATCCGGATTGTTTCCGCAGTTGACCGGCGGAGTCTCAGCGCAGCGCGCGCGCTCCTCCGCCAACGCGCCTACGTCCAGCGGCATTCCTTTGGCAAGACCGTCAACGCAGAATAACGTCGTAATTCCGTTCAACCTCAGTTGGGAAGCGGACGTGTTCGGCGGCACACGGCGTAGCGTGGAATCCGCCAGGGCGCAGTATCAGGCTTCAGCAGCCAATCTGGAAAATGTACGCCTGGTGGTCACCTCAGAACTGGCCGCTGATTATTTTGCCTTGCGCGAGCTTGATGCAGAGATTGCCGTGCTTGATTCCGCCGTAGAGTATCAAGGGAAGGCCCTTACCCTGGTGCGAAACCGCCACGACGGTGGCATCGCATCCGGGTTGGACGTGGCCCAGCAGGAAACACTCATGAATTCCACGCACACCCAGGCCACACTGCTGCGGCGTCAACGCGCACAGTTTGAGCACGCCATTGCGGCGCTGGTGGGAGTTCCCGCGTCGAGTTTCAGCGTACCGCAAAGGCCGCTCACCGGCGACGCGCCGGCGGTTCCCACCGGCATGCCTTCAGACGTTCTGGAGCGCCGCCCGGATGTTGCTCAGGCGGAGCGGCAAATGGCTTCGCAGAATGCGCAGATCGGTGTGGCCCGAAGCGCGTTTTTTCCCAGCATCGGCATCTTCGGCAGCGGCGGTTTTCAAAGCAGCGACCTCACGAACTTAATCAGTGCACCCAGCGCCCTTTGGGCCCTTGGCGCCAATGTGACGGAATACGCAGTGAGCGGCGGCAAGCGGAGAGCGCAACTGGATTTCGCCAAAGCGGGCTATGGCGGTTCCGTCGCAAATTACCGGCAAACGGTTCTGACAGCGTTTCAGGAAGTGGAAGACGGCATCTCCGNNTCTCCGGACTCAACGTGCTGGCCCAGGCCGCGCAATCGCAGCAGCAGGCCGTGGACGCCGCGCAACGTGCGTTGAACATCGCGCGTGATCGTTATGTCGGCGGGCTGGTAACTTATCTGGACGTGGTTACCGCCGAGCAAACGCTGCTCGATAATCAGCGCCTCGCAACCCAGATCCTGGGACAGCGGCTGGCAGTGTCCGTCTCTCTCGTCAAAGCGCTCGGCGGCGGATGGGACGCTTCAAGCCTAGACGCCATTCAAGTCAAAATCACTCCAGGACAAGTTCTGCAACCCTGAAAACTCCGCGCTCTCGCGCCTGGAATATCAAGGTCAGACTGGAACATGGATCAGACCTTCCACAAGTTCGGTCAATTGGTTCAGCTGAATTGGCTTGGATAAATAGGCATCCATGCCGGCTGCAAGGCAACGGTCCTCGTCAATTTTCAAAGCATGGGCGGTCATTGCAATGATGGGGATGTGCGTTCCGGTGATCCTCTCTCTGGTGCGGATGGCGGTGGTGGCCTCAAGCCCGTCCATTCCCGGCATTTGCACGTCCATCAATACCATGTCAAAGTGCTCTTTCTCGAGGGCCGCGAGCGCGGCTCCCCCATCGCCTACAACAGTGATCGTATAACCCCGCTTCTCCAGCAGTCGGACCACGAGCCTTTGGTTCACGATATTGTCCTCGGCCAGCAGGATGTGCACGCTCTGATTATCCTCACGAAGCGAGTGATGGGTGACGAGCCGAGTAGCTCCACTCTCCTGGCGCACGTCTCCGAGAGCAGTACGGATGGCCTGCATCAGTTCAGACTGTCCGATGGGTTTGACCAGATAGGCTGCGATGCCCAGTTCGCGGCAGCGTGCCGCATCTCCCAGGAACCCGATCGAAGTCAGCATCATGACCGTGGCTGCCGCGACGGCCGGGTTGCCTTTGATCCGCTCGGTCAGCGTGAACCCGTCCATCTCCGGCATTTGGGCGTCGAGAAGGACCAGGGGAAAGGGCTCTCCCGCAGCCGTGGCAATATCCAGTGCTTGTAGCGCCGGCTCGCCACCCTCCACCGCGGTAGCTCTCATGCCCCATCGCTTAAGGATCTCCAGCAGGAGACGCCGATTGGTGGCATTGTCGTCAACAACGAGCACCGGCAGGTCCTGCAACCCTGAGACCTCAATCGGGACCGGCGGCACATCTGGCGCCGTCTGGATGGGGAGACACGCGGTGAAATGAAACGTGCTGCCTTTGCCGGGTACGCTTTCCACCCATATGCGCCCTCCCATTGCTTTGATGAGTGTGGAAGAGATCGTCAGTCCCAACCCTGTGCCGCCATACTTGCGCGTGCTGGAGTTGTCGGCCTGGGTAAAGGCTTCAAAGATCGTTCGCTGCTTGTCCGCCGGAATTCCCACTCCGGTATCGGTCACCGTGAAGTGCAAATGGGCGCGGTCCTGTTCTTGAGACTCCATCTGCACGCGAAGTACGACCTCGCCCCGCTCCGTAAACTTCACTGCGTTGCCCACAAGATTCACCACCACCTGCCGCAGCCTTCCCGGGTCGCCGACCAGTGCGTGCGGCAGCTCGGGATCAAGCTCGTAGAGCAACTCCAGGTTTTTCTCATGCGCGCGAAAGCTGAGTGCCTTCACAGACTCTTCCAGGCATCCGCGGAGATCGAAAGTGATGGCGTCAATCTCCAGTTTGCCCGCCTCGATTTTCGAAAAATCCAGAATGTCATTGATCACGGTGAGCAGAGAGTCCGCCGAGGACTTCACCATGGTCAGGTACTCGCGCTGCTCCGAGGTAAGGTCTGTGTCGAGCGCGAGTACCGTCATCCCTAAAACTCCGTTCATGGGAGTGCGGATCTCGTGGCTCATGTTGGCCAGGAATTCGCTTTTCGAGCGGCTCGCTGCTTCAGCCAGGTCCTTGGCCCGCAGCAATTCAGCCTGCGCCTGCTTTCGCTCAGTGATGTCGATAAACGTCACAACGGAACCGATGATGTTGCCATGCTTCCGCACGGGAATGGACCAATACTCCACGGGGAACCTGGAACCGTCCTTGCGCCAAAAGACTTCGTCCTCCACATGACTCTCCTCGCCAGTGCGGAATGCCAGGAAGATCTTGCATTCCGTTATCGGATATGGCGTTCCGTCCGGTCGGGAGTGATGCATGAGATTGTGCGTGTTTTTCCCTATCAATTCAGCGGGATGGTCATATCCCAGCATCCGGGCACACGCCGCATTGCACACAGTGCACTGGCCTTTGAGATCAACACTGTAGATTGCTTCCGCCGTCGAATCCAACAGCAGACGGATCAGGTTCCGTGCAGAAAGCCGGCGGTCCACAAACGACACGAGCGCAGCGCAAGCAAGAATAACGATAACGACAATCGCGATGGCGGCGGCGACAAGAAAGGATGGGCTCATGGTACGAGCTTGCTCGGCGGCTGCAGCCATGGCGACAGACACGAAATGGGCCACGGCCAGGCTCGTGTAATGTGCGAGAAGTCCCGCCATGTCTGGGTGAATCATGGCTTCTCCCTTCTGTTGTCAGAACGGCCCATCAGTACTCACTTCTGTCCCCATCAATGCCAGACTGGAATTTCAATTCGAAGTGACTATCGGCACACAAGTACTGGGACTTAAGCAGCGGAGGGGCCTTGGGTTGGCCAAGTTGCTGTGTCTTCTGAGATGCGATTGTGGAAGGCGTGCGGAGCCATCATCTGCCGGCTGATGGGGTCTTAATCAAGATACTTTCTAAGGAGGAAGACGTTTTACGGCGTAGCAGGAGCGGTCTCGCTCTCGCCAGGGTCTGCGGCGGTCCGGCGAAGAGGAATGCCCTTTCCTAGATGGACCTTGCCGCGTAAGTCGATGGGGCCAAAGGCTCGCTTCAAGATGGGAACGTGGGCGATTTTGATTTCCCCAAATCCTTCAATGGCCCCCGCCTCAATCTCCATGATTCTGGAGTTCTCAATGTTTAAGATCATCCCGGTAACGCCAATTTCCAGCAAAACGTCCAGAACGATTCGGTGCGTGAGATTCCCAAACTTGATTTCGATGGCCGGCTCAAATTCCGAACGAATGGAATGGTCCTGCAGGGGTACCGCGGCATTCACACCCTGGGCCTTGTGCTCCTCGTCCAGTTGGTCGGTGACCTTCCCTTGACGCCACGCCGCTACAATCAGGCCCATCACATCAACTTCCAGAAGCTGGTCCGACTTGCGGCGAATCTGTCCCTCGACGGCTTTCCATTGCAGGCCTCGCACAACCTTGGTGACGTGGTCCTTCATCGCCTGCTTGTCTTCCGACTCGGCTCCTGCGGCCGCCACATGGTCGGTAAACTCTTTGTTGGGAAGTCCGAGCAGCGTATTTACAGTGAAAGGGGCGTCAGTCATGGGCACTCTTTTCGGCGGGAGACAAGAATCGGACCTGCGACCTCACTGCGGATTTCACACAGCTGACGCGAAGAGAGTCATGGCTCTTCAGATTTTGCGGAGTCATGGCATGACGCCCAGGATGTGCATGGACCGTCACCGTGCCGCGCAGGAGTTTGCGCGCTCTGTGGATGCCGTAGCCTGCCACCAAAACTGCCAGAAGAATGGCCAGCCACCAGACCGTCGTAAGCCCTGAGGGCGCAACAGCCTCTATCGGAACCTGGTTACTGGCAGCCAGCTTCTCTTCATCGACAAACGCTTCGACGGACGCCAAGTATTTTCCTGCGGACCGATAGGTATGTTCGGCGGAAGGTGAATTCTGGCAACTTGTTGCATCACCGTCTCCCCAGGCAAAACAATATTTCACGTGCGCGCCGGTCTGCGGTTCCGGCGTCAACTCCGCGCGGAGCGTAGTAGGTTTCGTAACTTCCGGACGTGCATTGAAATACAAACGCAAGGTGTGTTGAGGTGCAGCAGACACAACGGCGGGCACGGTTTGATCTGTTGACGGCGTGATTGGGGTTGTTGTCCCTGCGCCTGGGTTTGTCGATGGCGTAGTTGGACTAGCCGTTGCCGTAGTTGGGACTGGCGACCGCGCGGGCTGCGGCGTCTGCGAAATCTGCTCCGTCGGCTTCGTTGGCTGCTGCTGTTGCGGCTGTGACGGCTGCGGCGCTGGCGGCTGCGGCGGAGGAGGATTGGAAGCAGTAGTTCTTGGCGGCGGCTGGCCAGTGTTTGCAGGATGGTTTTCGGATCCAGTTGGGGGCGTAACAGCATTTCCGGCCGGAGGCTTTACGCCGTTGCCCGAGCCCGTTGGCGCGGGAGTGATCGCTGTCGCAACTCCGGTATTGGACGCCGTAATCTCCGGCTCCACAATCAGAAAGACATGCACGACCTGGCGGTTTTGAGCGCAGTCGGGATTGCCCTGACAGGTGATGCAGGTCACGACAACGGTGCCTTCATGCTCGCCAGCCTTCAATCCGCTGGTATCGAACTGCACGGCCACGGGACGTTGGCTATGAGCGCCAACATCAAAGGTCCAGTCTCCGTTGAGGCGCATAAAAGCGGGAAACTGCTGGGAAGCGACCGCAAAACGCTGGGGCTGGTTGCACTTATTGTTCGCGACAATGCTCCCGGGCTTGGTCTGGTTGGCTTGCAGCGACAGACGCCACTCGACCTCTTTGTTCACGGGCGCGGGAGCAGGCTGGCCACGGACGGCTCCCGATTCTTGCGTGGCTTGCTGCACATTTACGGTAACATCGCCGCTATTCCCCACCTTTTTGCCATTCTGATATGCCACGACCCACGCCTTATATTGCCCGGGCGCGGAGTACACATGGCTCATGTTGGGAGCGGGCCCTTGCTCCACGCGCGAATCTTTGTCTTTGCTCCAGTGGAACTCGTAGATCACTCCCGGCACATTTGGTGTCACAGTGGCCGTAAATGTGATCGAGTCACCCGCATGGGCCTGCTGGGGACTTGCCTGCAACTGCACTTTGTGCCGGTGAAATAGTCCGATTACCTCACCGACGTCCAGACCCACACCGGGCGAAGCGCCGCCGGAGGTTTGTCCACCGGCCTTGGGTCCGGGTTGTTGCTTTGGCGGCTCCTGGCCAGCCTGCGGGTAAGCGCGCGTGGAAGCCGCCAGCGCCAGCCCAAACATAAAGACAAGCGCGAACAGCGGCCGTCCCTGCGCAGCGTGTCTGGCGTGCCTTCCCATATTTTTCTCTTTTCGGGCAGTACCGAGAACAGTGAATTGGCAGTGCCATTATAGTGACTTTTCTTTCGCATTCGTTCAACGAAAACGGCATTGCGGCTTCAGCTATTTGCCGGCCTCCTTAAACTTGGTAGACTACGCTGGTTCCAGGCAAAAAATGGGGAGCAACAGGATGACACAGAGCAGCGCAAGGACGGGGTTCTTCCTTGTGATTTGCGCCTTTCTGCTGTTCCTTGCTGGCGGATGCGGCGGCGCGCACACACCCACTGTTACTTCTCCGCCGCCCACTCCTTTTTCACCCTTGACCGCCGCTGACGTTCAGAACGTGGTCCAAAATGCCGTCACGTCTGTGAACGTTCCATTGGTCATCGCGGTCACCGACCGCGGCGGCAACATCCTGGCGGTGTTCCAAAAGCCCGGAGCACCGGCAACCGCTACAGGAAACTTCAGTGCCACGGTACCGGCCACTGAACTGGCCGTGGGGCTGGCGCGTACGGCGTCTTACTTCAGCAATGACCAGGCACCGCTATCTTCGCGGACGGTGCGCTTTATCAGCGGCATACATTTTCCACCGGGGATTACAAACGCTCCGAACGCCGCGTTGTATGGCATCGAGAACACGAATCGCGGCTGCCAGCTGAACGCGACCTTCCTCGCCGGGCAGAGCATCGCGCCATCACGCTCCATCAGCGGGAGCGCGCTCGGACTGGGCATCATCACCGGCAAGGCAGATAGCTTTGATTCCAACCCAAATGCCGTCAACCCCGGTGGCGTACCGTTATTCAAGAGCGGACACCTGGTAGGCGGTATTGGCGTCGTTGCCGTTTCCCCCGACGTAGCGGAATTCGCCGCAGTGTCCGGGGCAAGTGGCGCGGGCTTTGGCGCCAACCCTGCTCCGCCTGGCGTTGTCGTGATCGATGGTGTTAGCCTTCCGTTTGTTTTGCAGACCACACGTCCCGCGGGCTTAACCACGGATACCTTTGCCGGCGCATTTTCGGTTGGTCCAATCGCCAGCGCGGGCCAGGTGCCTGAAGGAGATTTGATCGCGGTACAGGCGGGAACTTTAGGCGGGCTGACAGCGGCGGAAGTGCAAAGCATAGTGAACCTGGCAATTGCCAACGCCAACCAGACGCGCGCGGTAATCCGCCTGCCCGACGGACAACGGGCCCGATTCGTGATCGCTGTGACGGACCTCGATGGCACCCTGCTCGCACTGAATCGCATGTCCGACGCCACTGTCTTCAGCGTCGATGTCGCCGTGGCGAAGGCCCGGAACCTGGTGTACCTAAGCAGTGCGAGTGTGAATCCCATTGACCTCCCCGGAGTGCCTGTCACCACCGCCGTAACCAATCGCACCATCAGCTTTGGCGCACAGCCATTTTTTCCCGCGGGTATTGACGGCACAACTCCTGGACCATTTTTCAGCCTCTATCAATTCGACATCGCGAACCCTTGCACCAACGGGCATCAACCCGCGAACCCCAACCAGAACGGTATTGTGTTTTTTCCCGGGAGCGTCCCGCTGTATCGGAATGGCGTGCTGGTGGGCGGCCTGGGAATCAGTGGAGATGGAGTCGATCAGGATGACTACGTTTCGGCGCAAGCGGCGCAGAATTTTCCCGCTCCCGATGCCATTCGCGCCGATCAGATCATCATTCGCGGCGTGCGCCTGCCGTACCTGAAATTTCCCCGCAATCCTACGTTGTGACGGTTACCGTGATCCGATGCCGGCTTTGCGCAGCTCGGCGTGGACTTCCGCCATCCCGGTCGCAAACACCATCGCGTTGTACGCCGATGGATTGTCGAACTGGTTGTACAACTTGTCGATGGCCTTGCCCACACCGGGAAACTCGCCGGTATTCAGCGCAGCCTCTCCGGTCCTGACGCGGTTCTTCACATCGCTCTTGTTGTTGATCTTGCTGTCGTAACAACGGAAGAGGCTGTCGAGCGCCATGTAGGCCTGCTCGGCCGAACGAGTATCCTGCTGGGCAATGTCTTTTCCCTGGGCGGAAATCTTCAGCAAAAGACGCCCCAGAGTCGGACGGTCGAAGGGTTTGTTCACTTTCGACACAACCCTGGAGGCCAGTTCAACGGCTTCGTCCGCTTTGCTCTTGACCTCTTGAGGCGAGCTGTTCAATTTACTGGCGACCTTGAACAGACGGTCCAGCCGGGCTTCGAGCTCTGCGCTCTCGTTGGGATCAACTTCTTTCATCAGAATTAGAAAGATAGTGTAGTGAGCGCGGTTCCATGGTGGGGCGCCGGCAATCCGGTCATCGTAGCCGTTCTTCTGTCGCCAGCTGTCCGAAGGCTTGGACGGCAGCCCGGCGGTACGGTCTTCATACGCAGGTTGCGGCCAGTTGCTGCGCACGCTGTGATGACAACTAAAGCAATCCAACTCTGAGAACTCCGGCCACTGTCCGCCCTTGGCTAGAAAATCCGGCGCTTGCGCCCGCTCCGCGCGACGCGCGAGACGGTTCAACGCTTCGCGCAGTTGAATCGCTTGTCCCACCGCCCAGAGCCGCACACGATAATTGCGGTCGTGGGTGGAATCGCCCCAGGGCCCGGGCTCGGTCCGCTTGGGTGGTGCGGTCCAGTCCGGCGGTTCCGCCCAATGCCGTGGTTCCTTGGCGCTGAACAGGTCTACTTCAAAAAACAAGTCAGGATGTCCGGCCGCGATCATTTTATGGTCCACTTCCTGTCCGGGCTTGGTCCCTAAGTGACAACTCAGGCAAATCTCGGAACGCTCCACCAGATCATCAATGGGCTTCATTCCGTTCTGTATGGATTGTGCCGTCGTCCCTTTTTCTTCGAAGTGTTTTTGAAACCAGCCTGATGATGGCCCATGGCAGTTCTCGCAACTCACGCCTTCCACAGCAAAAGGACGCGCCTTCGACTGCTCGGCTGGGGCCAGCGCGTGACACGTCAGGCACATCGGCTCGCTGGTGGGAGAGTTTTTTAGTTTTAGAATCTTCGCCATCTGCCGGGAGCGTTCGCTCTGCAGCGTGTTGAATGATCCGAAATGCGGGTCGCGGCTCGCCCAGATAAAGTATTCGTTCTGCCAGATGCCTTTGCGAGTCTTGGCTTCACCCACAGGCTGAACTCCACCGTGACAGGCAGAAGCGGCGCAGGAACCAGGGCCATTGTATTTCCACGTCGTGGTGTCAGGTTTTTTCTGGGCAGTCGCAGGGACATGGGAAAGCCCATTCACAAAGGCGAGGCCAAGGACTACGTAAAAAATTTGCCTTCGGACAAGACCGCCTTCAGCCATGATTTCCCCCACGAAACTAATGGAAGTGTACTTTGTACTCCCGCAGCTTCGCAAAGGCAAGCCAGGAAAGCATCGGCGTTTGGTTCGCGTTCGGCGTTCTGACCAACCCGCTACGCTGAAAGGTTCTTACTTAACACACCAACTCATGGAATTCTGGTGACGCATTAAGAATAATCGCTATACTATCGGCACACAGGTCACTTCGCGGCCTTTTCTATATGGAGACAGACCTCTCACGGCAACCACGCGGTTCCTTACAGGTCTTTCTCTGCCATTCGTCACAAGACAAACAACAAGTCCGAGATCTTTATCTCCGATTACAAATGGACGGCTTTTCTCCGTGGCTTGATGAGAAAGATTTGCTGCCAGGGCAGAATTGGCAGCAAGTGATCCCGTCCGCTGTACGTGAATCTCATGTTGTGGCCGTATGTCTTTCACGGAGTTCCGTCACTAAAGAAGGATACGTGCAGAAGGAGATTAAGTTCGCATTAGACGTGGAAGAGGAAAAGCCTCCAGGGACGATCTTCATCATTCCGCTTCGCATTGACCAGGTCGAAGTTCCCCCGAATCTGAAGAAGTGGCAATGGGCCGACCTGTTTGAGAAGGATGGATATGATCGGCTGGTGACAGCCTTGTCAGCTCGTGCGAAGGAACTTGGTATCACTGTGACCCGCCCGACCCCCTGGGTGAAAACAGCAATGACGTCCGCGCCTACCGCCTTCAAAGAACTGTCTCTCAAGCCCAACACGGAAGGCGTGTTTGAAGAGATGAAAGACATTCAACGAAAGTTTAGCTACCTTCCACTTGAGGAATTGCAGCGAGTAGCGCAACGCCGCAGCATGGCTATAGCCGAGATCCGTGGCGTGGCTACAGACTATCCCCAGTTTCGCCTTGAGCCAACAGCCAAGATCAACGTGGGAATTTGCAATGATATGGCTTGCCATCTGAGGGGAGCACCCGCCTTGCAGCAAAAGCTGGAACAGAGGTTTCAGAGCGCTTCCCACGAAGAGCTGAACATCGGTAACGTTTCCTGCGTGGGACGTTGTGAACACGCGCCGTCGTTTGTCGTAAATGAGCGTTACTACGACGAGCTTTCTCCTGATGAAGCCATATCTGTCGTCGAGCAAACCATCGCCGATCATCCTCCGCCAGGATCGGGCTACCTACTTCGCCAGATGCCGCTGGCCAGCGATCCTTACGACGGCCAGCGACCGTACTCTACTCTGAAGGAATTCGTGCATTCGCGCGATCGCGATGGTCTGATCGCAAAGCTGAAAGCGGCGGGACTCAGAGGCATGGGCGGCGCCGGATATCCTACCAACGAAAAATGGACCAGGGTGCGGGAATCGAAGTCCGCGGAAAAATACATAATCTGCAATGCTCAGGAGAGCCAGCCGGGAGCGACCAAAGACCGCTTCATCCTTACGCAATTGCCCCATTTGGTCATTGAAGGAATGATTCTAGCTGGATTGTTCGTTGGGGCGAAGCGCGGTTATCTATGTATTCGTAATGAACACCAGCAGGAGAAACAGATCTTGCGAAAAGAGTTGGAGCGCTGCTACAAGGACAGATTGGTCGGGCAGGCAATCCTGAGCAGTGAAATGTCTTTTGAGATTGAAATCTTTATAAGCCCCAGTGGATACATTTGCGGCGAAGAGACGGCATTGCTGGAAGCGATTCAAGGGAGGCGGCCAGAGCCTCGGCTTAAACCACCCTTCATAGCCAATGTTGGTTTGTGGGGAAAGCCAACTATTGTCAACAACGTGGAGACCCTGGCCTTTGCCACCGCGATTGCCGCCAAAGGTGCTGCTTGGTGGAATTCTCACGGCTCCAACGGGTTTAAGGGCCTCAAGTTCGTGGGCGTGAGCGGAGACGTGCAAAAACCCGGCACGTACGAAGTGCCAATGGGAATAAAGTATTCCGACCTCATTCACGAATATGCCGGTGGGCCGCTGGACGGACGCAAGATCATTGGCTTCGCTCCCTCCGGACCATCCTCTGGATATTTGCCCGCCTCCATGCTTGATCTTCCTATGGACTGGGATGCTTTGCACAAAGCCAAGTCCATGGTAGGCTCCGGCACGATTGTGATCTGCGCCGAAGGCACATGCATGCTGGACATGGCGCTCAATGCCGTGCGCTTCTACCGCAATGAATCTTGCGGAAAGTGCGCGCCCTGTCGCATCGGCTCGCAAAAGCTGGTCGAGATTCTGCAACGCTGGATTCAGGGCGGCTACAGCGATTCGGATATGGCCGTGGTGATGGAACTTTTTCACGCGTTACGTCAGACGTCGATCTGTGGACTGGGCCAGATTCTGCCCAAGCCGATTGAATCCGTACTTGAGCACTTCAAGGCCGATGTGGATGAGCACCTTCTCAATCGCCATTGTCCTGCCGGCGTGTGCTTTAGGCCAGGAGGGCAGTCGGGCGTCCCGTGGATCCAACTCTCCATTGACGGGCAAGCCATTACGGTTCTCTACGGAACCACAATTCTTGATGCCGCACGGACACTCTGCATTGACATTCCCGTTCTCTGCTATCACAAAGATGAAACTCCGACAGGTACATGTCGGGTGTGCGTGGTTGATGCGGGTGAGCGCACATACCCGATCGCTTGTACCAGACGTGTCGAGACCAGTTTCAGAAAAGCCAAACCAAACGATCCCGACCTAGTAGTGAAAACCAACACAGAAAGCGTACGTGCGGCCCGCAGGACGGTGCTGCAATTGTTAATGGCAGACCATCATGCCCCGTGTATGCGCCAACAGCAAAGCGGTGACTGCGAGTTGGAGAGTCTGGCCGTCCGGTTCGGGATAATCAAGGATGCCGGAAAAAGTTGATATTCTCATCATTATGGACTTCAGCAGCCGCGTTTGTTATATTTCGCGCCAATACCAGTCGCAGTCCGCTGACTGCCTGAACCGAGTTTCGGGAGCCAAGAAAGAAGCGCCACAGTGTCTACGTCCACCCTCCTGAGAGTATTGCCGGCCGAACACAACACAGAGGGTGTGTTTGAAGAGCTCAAGGACATTCAGCGCCAGAATCCCCTCCACTATCTTCCAAAAGAAGAGTTACAGCGGGTGGCGGAGCGCCGTGGTCTGCATTTACGTGATGTTCATGCCATTGCCAGTTACTATCCCCACTTTCATCTGGAGCCGCCCGCCAAGGTCGCGGTCAGCGTTTGCGATGACATGAGCTGTCATCTGCGCGGCGCGCCGGCCTTGCAAAGAAGACTGGAACAGAGGTTCCACGGCGCATCCCCTGCGGACCTGAGCATTGGTAATGTTTCCTGTGTAGGACGGTGCGAACACGCGCCATCGTTTGTCGTGAATGATTGTTACTACGATGGGCTTTCTCCCGAAGAAGCCATCGATGCGGTTGTGCAGACCATCGCCGGGCATCCGACTTCCGGCTCGAGCTATCGCGCGCGCGCGATGAACCTGGCCAGCGATCCGTATGACGGCGAGCGGCCCTACTCCGTTCTGAGGGAGTTTGCGAAATCGCGCGATCGCGACGGCCTGATCGCAAAACTGAAAGCCGCGGGGCTCAAAGGCATGGGCGGCGCCGGATATCCTACCAACGACAAATGGACCAGGGTGCGGGAGTCGAAGTCCCTGGACAAATACATTGTCTGCAACGCAGACGAGAGCGAACCTGGGACCCTCAAAGACCGCTTCATCCTGACGCAACTGCCGCACTTGGTGATCGAAGGAATGGTCCTGGCGGGCTTATGCGTTGGGGCCAGACGCGGCTACCTGTATATCCGCCACGAGTATCAGGAGCAGGAAGAGATCCTGACCGCCGAGCTGAATCGTTGTGCCGAGCAAGGACTGATTGGTGAAGGAATCCTCGGGTATGCGGACCTTTCCTTCGAGATCGTCGTGTTCGTCAGCCCGGGCGGATACATTTGCGGCGAAGAGACCGCATTGCTGGAAGCGATTGAAGGCAAGCGCGCCGAGCCTCGGAACAAACCGCCTTTTGTTGCCAATGTGGGATTGTGGGGAAAACCCACGGTCGTCAACAACGTGGAGACGCTGGCCTTCGCCACAGCAATTGCCGCCAAAGGCGCTGATTGGTGGAATTCTCACGGCGCCAACGGATTTAAAGGCCTCAAGTTCGTTGGCGTGAGCGGCGACGTGCAAAAACCCGGCATGTATGAAGTCCCCATGGGAATCAAGTACTCCGATCTCATTCGCGAATACGCCGGCGGCCCGCTGGACGGACGCGAGATCATCGGCTTTGCTCCTTCAGGACCGTCCTCCGGATATTTACCTGCCTCCATGCTCGATCTCCCGATGGACTGGGAGACATTGAACAAAGCCAAGTCCATGGTGGGCTCCGGTGCGATTGTTGTCTGCTGCGAAGGTAGATGCATGCTGGACATGGCGCTGAATTCCGTCCGCTTCTATCGCAATGAATCCTGCGGAAAGTGTGTGCCCTGCCGCATCGGTTCGCAAAAGCTGGTGGAGATTCTGCAACGCTGGACTCAGGGCGGCTACAAGGATTCTGATATGAGTGTGGTGAAAGAACTTTTTCACGCGCTGCGGCAGACGTCAATCTGCGGACTGGGACAGATTCTGCCGAAGCCGATCGAATCCGTACTCGAGCACTTTAAAGTCGAGGTGGATGAGCACCTTCTCAATGGCCGCTGTCCGGCAGGAGTTTGTTTTCGCGGAGACCTGCCGTGAGTCACACAGGCACAGAGCAGACGGAAGTCCGGCTGGTAATTGACGGGCAAAGCATCACAGTCCCCATCGGGACAACCATCTTCGACGCCGCTCGCACGCACGGCATTCCCATTCCCGTGCTCTGCCATCAGCAGGACATAACTCCGGTCGGCGTGTGCCGCATGTGCGTGGTTGACACGCACGAGCGCGCTTATGCTGCAGCCTGCATTCGCAAAGTGGAACCCAACGCGCGGAAAGCCAAGCCAGAGGACCCGGACTTGGTGGTGGAAACCAATTCCGAGAACGTCCGCGCCGCTCGCAAGACCCTGCTGGAACTGATGATGGCTGACCATCCGACTCCCTGCGTCCGCCAGCAACAAAAGAAGGATTGCGAGTTGGAGGGATTGGCGGCTGAATATGGCGCCACGACGTCTCCTTATCCACACCGCGAACTCACTCGCGGCAGAGACACGACCTCTCCGATCATCTTGGTAGACCATGCTGCCTGCATTCTTTGCGACCGCTGTGTGCGCGCCTGTGCTGAGTTGCGAGACAACTTTGTGATCGCCCGCCAGGGAAAGGGCTACAACGCGGGAATTGCTTTTGACCTGGGCAAACCAATGGGGTCCTCAAGCTGCGTATCTTGCGGAGAGTGTATGTACTCGTGTCCTACGGGCGCGCTCACCAACACGGTCAGCGTGAAACACGAATTCAAGACCGGCACTCCCTGCGAAACCGCGGATTTGATGGCCTTGGATGTCTTCCAGCATGTCTCGGGAAACTTTCTCGACTTCAACAAAGGCGCCGTGGTGAAACGCCACTTCAAAAAGGGAGAGTTTTTCTTCCGTGAAGGCGAGGGCAGCTCGACCGCCTTCTATATTCTGGAAGGCCTTGTTGACATGTATATCTCCACGCAGCAGGCCCATGTGCACACGGAGGAGCAGCGGGGCACGTTCTCCAGTCGCATGCGCAGCAAACTGGTGAACCGACATCAGCATCGCCGCCAGGGGGAAGATATGGGGCGGACGCATGTTGTTGTGGATGGCGGGCTGGAACTCCCCTGCGACCAGCCTGAAGGGCAGCGCGGCCCAGGAGCTTTGTTTGGGGAAATGAGCTGCATGAATGCCCATCCCCACTCGACCACCGCCCGCGCCGCGACCGACTGTGTGGTTCTGGAGATGCGGCGCAACATCGTGGACATGCTGCGCCGGAACAAGACCTTCCGCGAGAATCTGGACGAGCTGTACCTCACTCATACCCTGGAACTGCATCTGCGGAAGTCTCCTGTTTTTTCTTCACTCACCAGGGAATTCATCCAGGCCTTGCGCTCCAAAGTCCGGCTGGTGCGCATTGCGCCCGGAGAGATCATCTTCAAGCAAGGCGATCTCGCCGACGCGTTTTATCTGGTCCGCCGCGGCTTTGTGAAAGTAACCGAATCCTGCGCCGGCGGAGACCTGGTGCTCGCTTATCTCCCTGCCGGGTCCCACTTCGGAGAACCTGCATTGCTGGGCGACGGCAAGCACATGGCCACGTGCTCTGCGCTGGACAATGTGGACCATGTGGACCTGGTACGCATCGCCGGGGAAGATTTCAAAGAGATGATAAGGCTCTTTCCCCAGGTCCATGCCGAACTGCAGAAGGTCCATGACGAACACATGCGCGAGAACCAGAAACGGATGGCGAATATCAGCGATGTCCCTCTGGCTGAGTTTCTGCACCAGGGACTTGTGGAAGCGCAAAGCCTGCTGGTGCTGAATCTCGATAACTGCACACGTTGCGATCAATGCGTGAAGGCCTGCGCCGATGCCCACGATGGCGTGACCCGCCTGGTGCGCGACGGACTGCGGGTGGACAACTTCCTCATTGCCACTTCCTGCCGCCACTGCCGCGATCCGCTGTGCATGGTTTGTCCGGTGGGCGCGATCCACCGCCAGGTGACGCTCGATGTGACCATTGACGATACCTGCATCGGCTGTGGCGAGTGCGCGCAGAATTGTCCGTACGGCAACATCAATTTGCACGAGTTCGAAGTTACGCTTCACGGTGAGGAGTTGGCTGCGCTGGGCGCAGGCCAGGCACACGCTAAAAAAGCAACGGTGCGCAAGGCCACCAGTTGCAACCTGTGCAATGAATTGAAAGAACCGAGTTGTGTCTATGCCTGCCCGCACGACGCGGCCCACCGCGTTACCGGCGAAGAATTCCGTGACATGCTCAAGAAATAGCTCAAGAGGAAAAATGAAACGGAGAACGAGAGTTGCACATTGATCGCAGCCATCGCGCGTGGGTCCTCTGGACGGCGGCGCTGTTCATGCTCGCCCTCTGCGGATATCTGCTGTACGCGTTCCGTTTCCAGAATGGCCCGTCTGGCGGTAGCGTCCCCGGCCTGATCTTCGGCGGTGCCGGATACATACTCATGCTGTATGCGGCCTTCCTCAGTGTGCGCAAGAAATTTAGCAGGTGGCGCATTGGACGGGCCACGACCTGGATGCGCGGCCACCTCTGGCTGGGGCTTCTCAGCTATCCTCTGATCTTTTTTCACGCGGGACTCAGTTTTGGTCACGGCTTGACCTTTGCGCTCATGTTGATCCTCTCCGTCGTGATCGTCACCGGCGTGGCCGGCGCCGCCTTGCAGCATTACATGCCGCGCATGATCACCGAGCGCGTGGGCCGGGAAACCATCTATTACCAGATTGACCGCGTCCAGCAGGACCTTGCGCACGAAGCGGACTCCCTGCTCGTGTCTCTCTTTCGCAAGGACACTCAGTACGGCCTGCTGGTTCCGGCCGCGGAGAAGACGCATGCCAACGCAACGACGCTGGTCGTGCTCAGCGAATATTCCGGCGATCAGTTGCGGAAGGCATACGAGGACAACATAAAGCCTTACTTGTCTCATCGAGGCGCCTATCGCCATACTCTGCATGATGCGCGTCGGGCCAAAAGTTTTTTTGCCGACCTGCGGACGCTGGTACCCGAACCGGTCCGTCCGGTCATTGATGGCCTCGAAAGTATTTGCGACGAGAAACGCGACCTTGACCGCCAGTCACGCTTTCATCGTATTCTGCATTTTTGGCTGCTGGTGCACGTGCCACTGGCATTTCTCTTGCTTGTTTTGGGCGGCATTCATGCCGTAATGGCGCTGCGCTATGGCTGAACAACCACCATTGCGACGAGCTCGCACCGCGAAATGGCTGAGCGGACGATACGACCTGAACTACTTTAAGGGTGGTACGGGTTTCAGCCGTTGGCGGCTGGGCTTTTGCCTGATTCTGGCTGTCGTCGCGCTGGTCTGGCTTGGCGGCGAGTTGGCCGCCAAGAGACAAACGATCTACAGCGCGGGATCGGTTTCGGCGGCGCATTCTTTTTTTGGCAGTCGTTGCGAGGTTTGTCACACGACCATGATCAAAGGCGTGCGGCAGGTGGGAGGGTTTTCGCAAACAGCGTCCGACGAAGCTTGCTTGAGTTGTCACCAGGCGCCCGACCATCACTCACAAGGCACGCAACCTCAATCTCCTTCCTGCTCCTCGTGCCACGTGGAGCATCAAGGGCCCGTCCGCCTGGCACACGTTCAGGACGCGCAATGTTTGTCCTGTCACTCCGATCTCAAGGAACAGAAGCGTGACACCCTGATCGCTGCGCACGTCCGGGGATTCGAGGGCAGCCAACATCCGGAGTTTGCTCCTGTGCTGAAACGATTGGATACGCCGCCGGCGATCATCTTTCACCACGTAGCGCACATGGGCAAGTCGCTCAAGACGCTCAACCAGGATTTAGTTGCGCTCCAGTGCGCAGACTGCCACCGTCCATTAGCCGCCGCAGGCCACAGCGACTGGAAATACCGGCAAATAGATCTGCCAAGCGAAACCACGCCCGCGCCGGACGCCAGTCATCGAGTGCGTCCGGATTCGAGGCGCGAGCTCATGACCATGCCCAGCTACACACAGCAATGCGCGGGCTGTCACGATCTGAAATTCGACAGTCTGGTAGCTGATTCCCTGAAACATCCTGAGTCGCAAAAGGATGTACTCGCGTTGCCCGGCATCTTGCAGCAGAAATTTCAGGATTACATCCGGCGCCATCCGGAAGCGTTGCGCGAGACGCCGCAGACCAGAATTCCGGAACAGAACTCCACTCCGGCGCCCCGGGATCCAGACACCTGGGTGCAACTCCGTGTGGCGCGCGCGGAGCATTTCCTGGGACAGAACACCTGTAAATACTGCCATCAGCTTGAGCCGATGTCCGGCGCTGCTGGCTTGCCTCGAGTGAAGGAATCTGGATTCAAGCCGCGCCAGATGGTGAATGCGGTTTTCAGCCATGAAGCTCATATTTCTGTGACCTGCGAATCCTGCCATGTGTTTTCCCACAGCGACAACCTGCAGGTTACAGAGAAGCTCCTGCCCGGCATCGCTACCTGTCAAGCGTGCCATAACGGCACCCCGGCCCAGGAGGGCAAAGCGGAAAACGGATGCTTCCTGTGCCACCAATACCACAAGTGGGACCCGCAGCGGGAAATGTTCCCCAGTAAATACACAATCGAGCAACTGACCGGGACCAGCCGGGCGGCGGACAAGCAAACAGAAAAGCCCGCGGGCGAGAAATGATTTCGATTATCGCGAACTGACTTTTCCGACCAACGGCTTGCTGCCGCTTTGCACCGGCCGATGCGGATCATCTGTGACCGTGTAAAGCTCGCCCTTGCGGCAGAACCCCTGGGCTTGCATCTCGCTGTTGCACAAGAAGAGCTTCTGCATCTCTTCCAGATTAAAGGGACGCGACCCGCGCCTGCCAAAGACTGACAGTTGGTTTCCGCTTTCGTCCACCGCACGATCGCGGTCGACGCCGCGCGATACCGCCAGTGCAGGCCCGCGAGTATGAAACACCGCAATCAGCTTGGGGTTCGGTGTGGGACTGAAGCCGTAAAAGCCGGGCACGGTTTGGGGCGAAAAGAGCTGCAGTACTTTGAAGCCTGCCCGTCCATCCGCGACCAGAGCAAACTGGCTGGAGCTGACCATTCCAATCTTGATGTCGTTGGTATCCTGCAACTGCCCTCCGGCATTGAATACCTGCGCCAATTGCGGATGCTCAGGACGTTCAACATCAACAATCACCGCGCCCTGTTTTCCCGCTGCGATGTAGGCGTAGGTTCGCGACACCGAGATATTTCTGGCATCTGCGAGTTCCGGCAAGAGAAGAGTTGCGGCAGACACAATGCGCGGCTGATCGAGATGAGTTACATCCAGGACTTTCAGTCCATCACGGTCCACCACAAACGCATAGCGGAATTGAATGGCAATTCCGCGCGGGCCATTGAGTTGCGGCGCGCCGAGTTTGGCGACGACCTCCGGCTTTAACGGATCTTTGAGGCTGACGACAACCAGACCTGCATCACACAAGATGTAGGCATACGATCCGGCAATCGTGATCCGCCTCGCGCCATTGAGTTGTCCCCCGGGATTAAACGCCAGTGCGCGTTTCAAGAAATTATTGCGCGGCTCTCCGTCGAGCAGTGTGGAGACACCCGGCGTCTTGCTGGCAAGACCGTTGCCCACAACCACCAGTCCTTCGTACTTATCCGTGACATAAAGAAAGCCATACATCAGGGCGACGCTCTGCTCCTCGTTTTCCGGATAATGTTTGCGCGTTGGATCAATCGCCGTGGTGCTGGGCGACGCAATCGCCGTTGCATAGCGTGTAGGCACATAAAAACGCTGGCCGATCGGAGAAACGGGGGCGGTGATGATGCGTTCAGAAAAATCTTTGTTCTCAATGTTGGCCACGTCGTAAATGCGCAACCCGCCTTTACCCATTGCGGCATACAGGTACTCGCCGCGCAGTTGAACATCCAGGACTTCTCTCCCCTTGTGTTCGTAGGCCTCCTTCAACTCAAGTTTTCCCTGCGCATGCTTTCGGTAGTTGTCCGGATAAGCGATCTGGTGAAAGTCGCTGCCAATCACCGCCTCCGGTTCCCGGCGCTCGGCAAATGCGATCGCCGCCAGACCTTGGTCTCCGTCGGCGACGTAGGCAAAGCGGCCGAGGTAGTTCAGGAAGTTCGTGCCCTGCAACAGCAATTGCGCCATCCAGGCATTGTTGTTGTTGGCGCTCGCTACGTGACAATCGGTGCACGTCCTGGTTTCCTTCGCGCGGACAGTGTGCGGGACATACGGGCTGAAAGCCTGTCCGCTGAACCCTTCCGCCGAAACAGTTTGCTGGCCGTAATAAATCCAGTCACGATTCTGGTTTTGGGAACTCACGACCACAGCGCACGCCGAGCGGATGGGCGCGATTTTGTTTCCCGTCACGCTGCCATCTTTGCCCAGCATGTACATATCGTTGCGCAGTACTTGAAAGTTGTATTCGGTCCAATTGCGGGTCATCGTGCCTTCGTTTTGCAGCATGGGCATACGCTGATTGACAGTCATGGACAGATGACAGCCGAAGCAACTCGTGGTCCATGAACTGTGGCAACTGAAGCACGTCATCTCGCTGTTGGGATGGGCCAGCAGCCCGGCATTGCCCGGCACACTGCCCCACGTTAGTCCGTCTTTCTGAATAGTTTTAGCGACGCGCGCTTTCTCGTTGTAATGGTCGCGGTCTTCAGGATTGATCACGTCTTTGATCTGCACAACTTCCCACTGCTTGCCGCGCTCCACGGACGAGCGCTGGAACAACCGCCCTCTTTCCCAGAAGAAACGCAGTTCCTTCCACGGCGTTCGCATTCCTTGCAGTTTGGTGCCGGCGTCCGGAGCGGCCGGGCCGGTGGTAACCAACTTTGAGTAGCTCTCAATAGTCCCGTGGCAGTCGGTGCAGGAAATCTCAATGGCATTCCGCGTTTCGCCATAAAGCTTGCCGNNTGGTTCGGCGCCACGTAGAACAGCCCGAAAAACCGCCAGCGGAAATTGTCCGGCGGCTTTGGATATTTTCCTTTGGCCGCATGCTCTTTCAGCCGCTCATAAGTATCGAAGGGATGCTGCTCGCGCTTGAATTTCTCCGGATCGTCCGGGGAGATGATCTCTCCTTTTTCATCGAGCAAGTTTCCTTTTCTGTCCTGCTTGAATACTTTGCGAAAGACCCAGCCATGACTATGAAAATCACCGAACTGCGTGTTCCTGAGCGACTCGTTAAACTCCGGCGAACCAACTTTCTTCAGAAACTCCTCATCCGACCACAGACCTTTGGCCGCCGCGCCTTCCGGGTTCTTGAGGTGAGCATCACGATACTCTCGCTCGCTCGGATTTTTTTGTTTGTCCGAGTACATCTTGTCGCCATCCACTTCGTTGTCCCACCAGGTGTATCCGAAATAGCTGGCCACCATGTTGGTGCCGGGATGCATATGGCAGACCATGCATTGACTGGAAGGAATGGCTTTGGTGAAAACGTGCTGGAGCGGATGTCCAGACTCGTCCTTGGGAATTGTGGGGTCAATCTGGATGCTGCGGCCTTCATTGCCGAACTGCCCATACGGACCCGAGTGCTCGCGATCACGATCGTTGGCATAGATCACGTGACAGCCAGTGCATCCGCTCCCGCGATAGTCGCCCGGATGATCATTGGTTCCGGGAAAAGAAAGCAGCGGATCGAAAAGCCGTGTCTTCTGCAATCCCAAAAAGACGGGATCGGTGCGCAGCAGCGTGCCGAAGCCACGGTCGCTCAACTTGGCATCCGGCCTTCCCGGTTGGTCTGATGATTCAGGGTTCCCCAACTCGGCCCGCTGTCCTCCACCGCGCTCGAAAACCCGCAACACGTTTCCGGGTTGCGAAACTTCCCAACGCTCCAGTGGAGTGAATCTGGGAAGAATGCCTTTCTTTTGCGTTTCCTCCGCCGTAGGAGGCGGCCAGGTCATCAGGTCCTGCGGCACTCCTTCGGCGGAGTAGCTCTGGCCAAAGCGAGCGTTCTTGAAAGGATAATCGCCGTTGTTATAAAGCGCAGCCTGCCATAGCATCGCGCCATGCGTCATCATGCTGGTGCGGACGCGGCGAGTTTCTTCCATGTGACAACCGGACGTGCCGCACGTCTGCGCAGCCACCCGCAGGTCTCCAGGGTTGACGAATTGAATGTATTCTTTGCTTCTCCGCATCCAGCTGGTGTAGGCGCGCACTGGATTAGCAGAGGAATGCAACTCACTACGTGGAACTACTTTGTGCGCTTTCTCTTCCAGATCGTCGTACTCGCGGGTATGTGGTTGTATTTCCGGCGGGCGTTTGATGTCCGCGATGCCGCCATGACAGTCGATGCATCCTAATGCCACCGTCCCAGGTGCATGCATGGTGGCACTGTCGATGGGAGAATGGCAGGTGACGCATCCGGCGCTCTTTGCCTGTGCCTGTTCCGGCGATTGTCCCAAAATGGGCGGCGACTGAACCGTAGCTTGTTGCGCGCCGTCGCTCGTTTGCGCCCCGCCCAGCGCGAACACCGCGAGACAGCAAAGCACGAACAGCGATATCACCATCGCAAACCGCGCGTGCTTGCTGCCAACTCTCATGAATGCTTTCTAGCTTCCAGCCTTTCCATAAAGCACGGGCAGGCTGATCAAAACTTAAACCGCACCGTGACGAACGAGGACACCAGTGTCTGGCTGGTATAGATCTGCCGCAGCCCTTTGCCTGGCGTCAGCGCCGCAACGCCGCCGGTAATCACCATGTTCTCCGAAAGTGCAGGACGGTAAATCAACCCAACGCTGTAGTCCGTCCCCAGGCTGCGATCAATCTTGGATTGGAACAGCAGCAACTGTAGCGATTCGGTGCGATTAAAACGCATGTAATTCACATTGGTTACTGCCTTCAGCTTGGGCGTGATGTTGAAATCCGCGCCGGCATTCACCAGCGAAACCCCCGGATTGACAAAATTCGCCTGACCTTCGTCTTTGCTGGAGCGCAGATTAGGAAGAAAGCTGTCGGGCGCAACCAAGCCTACGCCGGTCCCGGTCAGGCGGATACCCTCACGATTGAAGAAGCTGAAGATTCCACCGGCGAACTCCTGCGCTTCGCTGATCGCATCAAATCCCCGCGCGGTGCCGTCTCGCGGATTGCCATCACCCGAAGCGAAAAAACCGGAAGCATGCAGACGGACCCAGTCGCGATCTACGGACAACTCGAGCGCCGCCATCTGGGCATTGATGTTGGTCCTTCGCCCGGCAATGGGATTGAGATCGTCATGCCCCAGAGCTTCATAAAATGCATGGCTGATGTTCAGTTTTCCGATGTGCCCGTTACTGGTCCACCCAATGTAGTGCGCGCGAATGTTGTGCGGCTTCACCGCGCCAATCGGGGCGGGGCGCACCAGGAAGCCGTTTTCATCGAAGTGTATGCTGGCATCGTCTTTGTTGTAGTGATAGCTGAACTGCGTGGTGTAGCCCTTAAAGAAAAAGTCCTGCCAGTACAGGTTGGCCAACGCGACCTGCTGGTGACGGCTGTTGAAGGTGTTGAGCCCGCTGTTGGTGTCTTTTTCCAGAAAGAAGAAATAGGCGGCATTGTATTGCAGACGGTTGGAGCGCAGATTGCCAAACACGCGCACGCCGGGCTGCTCCTGCGCGAACAGCAGACCACGGAAATCGCTGCTGAATTGCTGCACGCCCGCGCGGATGGAAACGAAATCGTAGTTCGGGCCCAGGTCAGCGATTTTCTTTTCCACAAATGCTTCCTGGATTCCAATGTGCCCATCGGTGCGGCTGGTGCCCTCGCGTACATCAATATTGACAATACCCCTCTCCCGCACCCAGAGCTGGTTCACATTGAAAGCCGGGGTAATCTTGATTCGCCAGTCGACGGGCTTGAAGCTGGTATCGCCATGAAACAGGTCGAAGGAAACGCGCACCGTTTCTTCCAGGAAGACCTGCCCGCCCTTCCCAAAGAATTGGCTGCTGCCCGGATTCCCGGCCGAGACCCCGCTGGGCACAAAGAGACGCCGCACATCCGTCGCCGTAGTGCTGGTGGCACTCAAATCGAAGAACGTGTTCTGTCCGAAAATCGGTTTGTCGCCTTTGACCCGGTTATTGTTGAACGGGTCCCACCAGTGTCCGCCGACGTACGGAAATTCACCACGGCGCTGCCCATACCGGTCCCAGGAAGGCATGCTGGTGTCCCAACGGTCGGGATCGGGCGCCATGTACTTGCCTTCAGGAATATCCTGCAGCTCAATTTGCATTTCTTCAACAGGCCGCCGGAAAAGCTCCTGATAGCTTCCGGCTTCCACTTCCGGCGTCAGCCCTTTCTGGTTTTCCGGAATGTTGCGCGCGTTGGGAGGCAAGGCAATGACCTGGCGCAGCTTGACGTCAACTACCAGGGCTTCGCCAGGATTGAAGTTAACAGCGCTTTCTGCCAGACAGGAAAAGTCGGGGGATTTGCTAAACGTTATCTGGTATTTGCCCGGCTTGATCCTGGGAATGCGGACGATCCCGTTGCTCCTGGTTTCCCCGCTGATGCGCTCTCCGCCATTTACGGGCGTCAATTCAACACGGACTCCAGGTAGCGGAACTTCCTCATAAGTCCTAACCATACCAAGCAGTGCCGCGGAGGGCTGGTTGCCTCGCTTCTCGGGAATACGCCGGTAGTCGCGCTGAGGTGCAGTCTCACTGACGGTGCTGCACGGCGTCGACGAGGAAGATTGCGACGGCTCAGGCTGTTGGGGCTGGTTGCTGACGCTCCCCACTTGTCCGGCCGCGGACCAACTCAAAACCAGCGCACAAATCAGCACGCAACGGCGTCTTTTTGCTCCTGGAAGTATCACGAGAGCGCAAGTATAGTAAAAAGACCCTCAGCGAACCAGTAGCATTTCATGGGTGAGGAAGACAGGAAATTGAAGGCAAGTTATTGAAAAGATTGGTCGGGGAGAGAGGATTTGGATCTCCGACCCCCTGGTCCCGAACCAGATTCCAGCCCTTATTGAAACCTGTTGGAATTTGTTGTTTCTAACTGATTGATATTGAACCTGTTGCAGGTCGTTCGTTGAAAGCTGTTGTTCTTTATTGAAGCCAGAGGCTTTCGCTGTCATAAATTTACCTACGGCATCTTAAATTCTTTTCGTTTCACTCTGAGCCAATTGGAACTTTTCCAAAGAAGGATCAAATTGTCCCAAAGGAGCAACGTTTGAGGCTTCTTGCAAGTTGTTGAATTGAAATGCCGTACAACATTTTGGCAAACGACAATTAGCGCGAGCAACTTTCGCGCCACGGAAAAGCAGACAAAACGCGAATGTGTCTCGATATGTACAGATATCCATCTTCGTCTCTTTTATGATGTTGGTGGACCGCGGTGAAGCTGAAGGGCGCTTAGCCGAGTGCCGGAATTCAAATCGTTTCAGAAGAGGCAACAAGATGAAGCCAAGTACTAAGAATAAGATCGCAGGCAAGGTTCACGAAGTGAAGGGCAAGATTAAGGAAAAGGCGGGCCAACTGACGAACAATCGCGCCTTGCAAACTAAAGGTATTGGCGAAAAGATAGCCGGGAAGGTCCAAAAGAAAATCGGTCAAGCGGAGAAAGTCCTCGGAAGATAACGCTGGCAAATCACGACCGGCTGCGGTTTATTGGCGAAGCACAACTGCCGTCGGTTGCTGATTCTACGGCCGCCAGAATTTTGGCGTAAGGATATTAGGAGCAAGCAGCATGATCCCGCGTTCATCCTGGGATCGCGCTAGCTGCGCCAACGACGATATCCCCAGCCGCCCCCACCGATCAAAAAAAGCACCAAAAAAATAATCAATATGGTTGTCATGTTATACCTCACTTTGTAAGAGGAAGCTCGTTTGGCTTTTGTTAATGGCCGTTTCACTTCTTCCCTACACAATTATGATAGAAGTGGCGACGATGAATGTCTGGTCACATTAGGCCGCTTCGAGCGCTCGATTTGCACCGTCATGGCGAGCCAACAAGCAAGTGGCGATGTTCGCCGCGGCGCAGTTTACTGAGTAGACTGCCGATCTCGCCGTAGCCCCACAACTCTTCTAAAGAAATACAGGATCAAGTTCTCCCAATGCCGTACAACATTTTGGCGACCGACAGATGGAAGAGCGCCTGAGAGTTCTCGTTTGGCTCGACCTTGCAATTGGTGGCCGTCGCCCCACATCGTCCGCCAAAGTGAGCGCTTTTGAGCAGACAGCCTCCGAGAAAAGTCTTACTGTTGCTCTTGGGTTTGGAAATTCCAGGCTAGAAGTTCCAGACTGGAAGCTGTTGAGTAAACTGTCAGCCACTCGGGATTCCAAAAGAGAAATTCTGGCTGATGTCGGTATCTTTAATATTTCCCCGATAGTCTCGTCAGAGTTCTAACGTGGGAGTGGAGAGCGGCCCAAGGTTTTTGTCGTTTCCCTGGATTGGACTCGGCCGAAGCGGAACGACTGTCAGGCGAGTCACGCCTTCCACTCCTGCCGGACCTTTCCAACGGTGTCTTGTTGAAATCTACATCACGTCAAAAGCAATAAGGAGAAACCAAATGAACCAGAGCACGAAGAACGAAATCAAAGGCAATATGCATGAGGCGAAGGGCACCGTCAAAGAGAAGGCGGGCCAAGTCACCAACAACCCCAATCTGACTGCCGAAGGCAAAAATGAAAAGCTCGCCGGCAAAGTTCAAAAGAAAGTGGGACAGATTGAAAAAGTGTTGGAGACGTAAATGAGCGCGGCGCGGTGGCGCTCAATGGGTGGCATCGTGCTCTGCTTATCGGGGCAGAGAGTAATGGCTTCCGCCGCGCTGCCGTTTCCGGGTTAATGTTCAGAGGAAGGGAAGATCCACATGTTGATACTGATTATCATCTTGGTATTAGTTTTGGGGGGCGGTGGAGGGTACTACGGCCATAGCCGCTGGGGTTATCGCGGGGGTGCAGGCATAGGACTGGGCACCGTATTGTTGATTCTCCTCGTCGCCTACCTGTTGGGAATCTTCCGCTGAGGCGAAGCCCGCGCTACCCGACGCTCCCTCGCCACTTTTGAACAGACACTCTCCGAGGAACATTTTATTGTTGCGTGAATTGGAACTTAGAAGTTCCCGGCCAGGGGGGAAGGCGGCCAAGGTTTTTGTCGTTTCCCTAAATCTCTGCAGACAAGCTGTGGAATAAGGAGAATAAATTATGGAGCAAGCCGCATTGAGCGAGGCCGTGGTCCCAGATGATTCGAATACTACCGGAGTGTCCTGGGGAGCAATCGTTGCTGGCGCATTCGTGGCTGCGGCCTTGTCGCTTGTACTTCTTGCTTTAGGCGCCGGGATCGGTTTGTCCGCCATTTCACCATGGGCGAATGCCGGCGCGTCCGCTTCGGCGATCGGCTGGACTGCCATTATCTGGCTGGTCCTGATGCAGCTCATTGCTTCGTCCATGGGCGGCTATCTGGCTGGACGGCTGCGCACACGGTGGGTCAAGGTCCACACGCATGAGGTCTACTTCCGGGATACCGCGCATGGTTTTCTTGTGTGGGCGGTGGGCCTGGTGATCACGGCAGCCTTTCTTGCGTCAGCAGCGTCATCCGTAATTGGCGGAGCGGAGCGAGCCAGCGCGACGGCGGCGGAAACTTCCGGAACAGCACAGTCCGGCGGCGGCCTCGGTCAGAGTGGATACTTCGTCGACATGTTGTTGCGGACGAGTGTTACCGGTTCGACCCAGGAGAATGCTACGGTACGCCGCGAGATTGGACTCATACTGGCGAACGGCCTGCGGCAGGGAAGCCTTCCGTCCGCAGACCGATCGTATCTGGCCCAACTGGTAGCGGCCAGGACCGGAGTGAACGGACCTGATGCCGAGAAGCGCGTGGATGATACTTTTGCCCAGGCCCAACAAGCTGCCGATATCGCCCGCAAAGCGGTGGCACACTCCATGTACTGGACATTCCTCGCTCTTTTGGTGGGCGCTTTCTGCGCGAGCCTGTCTGCCACGATTGGCGGCAAGCAGCGTGATCGTGTAGTAGTTATTTGAAGTGTGCGGTCATTGGACAACGATTAAGGAGATTCACGATGCGTTCCATTTTGCTACTAATGCTGGGCGTGCCCATCCCAGTCATTATCATAATTGGGCTCATAAGCCACTTTTAAATCCGCGTCGCTCGGTCGGCCCACTGGCACAATACCAGGGTACAAGAATTAAGAGTCAGCGGATCAGCCGCGCTAACATCAAAGGGCATGCTCTTGATGCTTCGGCTAAGCGCAAATGCCAGAGGAAGACCCAATCAGACCTCCAACCATGGCCAGCTTTACGCTTTGGCCGGGGACGAGCACGAGCACGTCGCGCGGTTGCGCGCCCAAGGCCAGGCGAATTTTCATTTCCCGCGTGCGCTGGGTCACGGAATCGCTCTCACTTTTGGCGAGGCACAACTGTACTGTTCGAAGACGAACACCGGATGACTACTCATGGTGGAGAGCTACCACCGGGTCAACGAGCATGGCCCGGCGTGCTGGAAGCCAGCAGGCCAAGACGGCGACGCCCACCAGCAGAACGGGTACCAACATGAATGTTGCCGGGTCAAGAGGTTTGACCTCAAAGAGCATGCTCGCCAGAAAGCGAGTGAGCACAGCAGAAATAGCTATCCCGAGAGCGACTCCACCCAGCACCGCCAGGAGGCCTTGCCGGAGAACGAGCATCACCATGTCACGTCGTTGCGCGCCCAAAGCCATGCGGATGCCGATTTCACGAGTCCGCTGCGTGACAGTATAAGCAGTGACTCCATAAATGCCTACCACAGAAAGGAGAAACGCGATTGCGGCGAAGGCTCCGAGCAAGACCAGGGAGAATCGCCGACCCTGTACGGAAAGACCAACATAGTCCTCGAGGGGCATCACCCGCGAGATAGGCTGATTGGGATCGAGCGAGCGAATCGTCTGCCGCCCTGCGCCGGCCATGGCTTCAGGCGGACCGGCCGTGCGGATGGCGAAGATCATATCCGAATCGGGAAACGGCCACTGCGCGTGGGGCACGTAGAACTGCATGGTAGGCGCGAGATCAAGCCCATTCTGGTGGACGTCGCCCACCACGCCGACTACGGTCCACCAGGGTTGATCCACTCCGCCGATTTTGACGCGCTTGCCCAGCGGATCTTCCCCAGGCCAGACTTGGCGCGCGGCTGCTTCGTTGATCAAGACAACTTGTGGTTGTTCTGCGGTATCGCTCTCCGCAAGGTCCCTTCCGCGCAGCAGAGGAATGCCCATCGTACTGCGATAGCCGGGAGAAACGCAGTAGCGCACGGCGCTCGGGTCGAGTTCAGGGTTGGCATTCAGTTTTCCTTCAGCGTGAAAGCCATACTGGTCCATGTTGCCGCCCAACGGAATTTCGCTGACTACGCCCGCGGCTTCCACTCCCGGCAGGGCGCGGACGCGTTCCACGGCCTGCACATAAAATTGCCGCAAATTGTTGTTGTCCGCGTATTTCTGACCGAGTACGGAAGTTCGCATGGTCAAAACATGGCTGACATCGAACCCGGGCGCTACGTTAAGGACCTGTGTGAGAGTTCGCAGAAGCAGACTCGCGCCGATGAGCAACGTCAGGGAGAGCGTAACCTCAGATACCACCAGCAAGGACCGCATGCGGCTGCCCGCCCACCCCGAACTTCCCCGGGCGCCCTCCTTCAGCGAATCGTGCAAGTTGGGGTTCGATAGACGGAACGCGGGAGCCATTCCCGAGACAACCCCAGTGAGCAACGCGAGGACGAGGGTGAAAAGCAAAACCCGCCCATCAACCCGGACTTCAGCCAGGCGTGGGAGGTCACCGGTACCGAGGGCCGCTAAAAGCTTCGGCGTCCAGTACGCCGGCATCAGCCCCACCGTAGCGCCTAGCAATGCCAGCAAGCAGTTCTCCGTGAGCAACTGCCGGACGATTCGGCCGGGAGCGGCGCCCAGCGCGGTGCGTACCGCAATTTCCCGGTCGCGGCGGGTAGCGCGGGCCAGCAACAGATTTGCCAGATTGGCGCAGGCAACCAGCAGAACAAGTGTCACAGCGGCTAACAGCACATAGAGCGTGGTACTCACCGGACCAAGCAGCTGCTCGCGGAGCGGCGTGAGGACGACTCCCGAAGCCGAGTAATCCTTGGGATAGGCCTTCCAAAGGGCGGCGGATATAGTGCCCATTTCCGCATTGGCTTGAGCGAGCGCCACACCCGGCCGCAGCCGTCCGATCGCAACCAGATGATGGCACGTGCGGCAAGCCCAGGGCTGCGAAGCGTCGTATCCCAGCACGCGCCAGATTTCGACGGCGCTTCCACGCGGATCCATCGACATCAGCGACTGGAAGTTCGCAGGCAGCACACCTGCTACCACGTAGCTCACCGTATTCAAGCTAATGGTTTTGCCAACAATGTTTGGATCGGAGTTGAAGCGCCGCTCCCAAAGTCCGTGGCCGAGAATGACCACTTTGTTGGATGACGGAGTATCTTCCTCGGAGCGAAAATCGCGGCCCAACGCGGGCCGAATACCAAGAGTCCGAAAGTAGTTGTTGGTAACCCGCAGCCCGGAGAGCTGCTCGGGGTCGCTTGAACCGGTGAGCGTCGGCTGCCACGAACTGTACAGAGCAAGCTCTTCGAAGCTCTTGCTCATGGCTTTCCAATCGGTGTAGGTGGCAAAGGTCGTGTTGCCAGGATGGCCAAGGTCGTCCTTTTCCCAAATGGTCACCAGCCGTGCAGGATCGCGGTAAGGGAGCGGCCGCAGCAACACTCCGCTGACCAGGCTGAAAATGGCAGTGTTAGCGCCGATGCCCAGAGCGAGCGTTAAAACGGCGACGGCCGTGAAGCCCGGGGCCTTGCGTAGCATGCGCGCGCCGTAGCGAACGTCCTGGATGAGGTCCTGGATCCAGCTTACGCGGCGAGTATCGCGGCATTTTTCTTTTGCCTGCGTGACGCCGCCAAACTCGCGTAGCGCGGCGTAGCGCGCTTCTTCAGGGCCCAAACCTTTGCGGATGTATTCGTGAGTTTTCTGTTCCAGGTGATACTGGAGTTCCTCGTCCAGTTCCAGGTCTACGCGGCAGCCCCGAAAGAGGGAGCGCAAGCGCAGAGGTACGGTATAGAGCCAATGTTTCGGTCGCATGTTAGTCTTCTCTCCAAACACGGGAAATGCTCAGGCCTCCTTGAGCCGGACTATGCGGGTGATGGCAGAAGAGAGACGGCCCCAGTTGTCGGCTTCGCTTTCGAGTTGCTTGCGGCCGAGCCGGGTCAGCGAATAGAACTTTGCCCGGCGGTTATTCTCGCTCGGCTTCCACTCGGCGGTAATCCAACCCTCTTGTTCCAGCTTGTGCAGCGCCGGATAGAGCGAGCCGTCGCTGACGTGAAGAACATCGCCCGAAACTTGCTTCAAACGCTGGCTCAACCCGAACCCATTGAGTGGTTCGAGGGCGAGTATCTTTAATAAAAGCAAGTCCAATGTGCCCTGCACTAAATCGGTTGGCTTGCTCAATGCTCTCTCCTCGGTTACCGAGGATAATCGTACAGGATGTTCCCCTCGCTAAGCAAGGGGAAAATGCGACGCGCACGAAGACATCAATTCGCTACTTGACAAGGCTATCCGGCCCGCGCAAACCCAGAGACTGCGTGGTTATCTTCTGGGGAGTCTGTCTTGCGTCTGAAGAGTGACAAAGTGCTAACTGTTGTGCGTTTTGACTTTTGGCGAGGCACAGGCAAGCTTTGAGGCTCTTGCAAGTTGTTGAATCGAACGCCGTACAACATTTTGGCGAACGGCAGGACAGCCCCAGGTATCTACTTGGCCTGTCTGCCGTGGTCCAGGCATAGGGCGACCAGATCTGATATGTTCGCTTCGCCCACACACATGACCGTGTCTGCGGCACCCCAATAAATCTTCACAGTTCCATCGGACTCAGGAACGGCCCCACAGGTGAAGACTACGTTGTGGACATATCCAGTTATTTCCCAGGGATCTTCCGGCTGCAAAATCCAAGAGTCGCCCACCCCGATGATCTTGGCCGGGTTCTGCAGGTCATGCAGGGCAACCCCTAAACGGTAGACCGATCCATCCATCGTCTTGAAAACTCCGTGATAGATGGAAAGCCATCCTTGGTCCGTTTTGATCGGCGGAGCACCCGGACCGATCTTCATTTCGTCCCAGTGATACTGCACCGGCCTCATGATGAGCTGAGATTCGCCCCAGAAATGTAAGTCGGGAGAATAGGAAATCCAGATTGACCAGGGAGAGATTTCAGAATGCGGACGGTCCAGCCGGGCATAGAGTCCGTCAAACTTTTCGGGAAAGATCACCACATTCCGATAGTCTGCCTGGGTGATGAGGGACACCCTTTCCACCTTACTGAAGTCCTTCGTCTTGGCTAGGGCGATCCGCACTCCATTACGCGAGTAGGCACTGTAGGTGATGATGTATTCCCCTTCCAACAGAGTCACGCGTGGGTCTTCAACGCCGAACTCTTCATAGGCGGCAAATGGGCCGTCCGGCGCAGGAGTGAGAAAGGGCTGCGGATCGGCGGTGAATTGGAATCCGTCGCGGCTGCGGGCCAAACCAAGGATCGACCGGCCGGTGCGCAAATGGGAACGGAAAAGCATGATGTATTCGTTCTCATGTTTCACCACCGCAGCGTTGTGAACGGTTTCCACCGGGTAGGGGACATCCTTCTTGGTCAGGATGGGGTTGTGGCTATAGCGTCTGACAATGTCCGCGTTCATGACTGTCTCTTTTCTTTTTCTCTCAAATTAAAAATCGTCGCGTAAACCCGTTCGTACCCTTCCACCATAGTTTCGATAGAAAAGTATTGCTGGACGCGTTGGCGGCAGGCGCGACGATCGATTACAGAAAGGCGTTCCACCGCGAGCACCGCTTCATTTACGTTGTTGACCAGAAAGCCAGTCTTTCCGTCCTGGATCACCTCACGGCACGAGCCCAGATCCATGGCAATCACAGGCACGCCGGCTGCATTGGCTTCTGCCAGGACCAGCCCGAACCGTTCGGGGATGGTGTTCAGATGAAGTAACGCACAGGCCCGCGCGAACAATTCATTTTTTTCCGCTATCCCCACCGGCCCCATGTAACAGATTTTTTGCTCATCAATGTGCGGCTTGAGTTTTTCCCGGTAATAGACCTCGTCCTGGATGATTCCTGCGATGATCAAACGCCGACCGCTCAAGCGTGCAACTTCAATGGCCAGATGGACGCCCTTATCCGGGTGAATCCGGCCTATAAAGATCAGGTCATCACCGCCGGATTCCTGCAACGGGTACAGCGCGAGATCGATCCCGTTATAGACGGTTGCCAGGTAATTCAGTCCGGGCGCGCGATCGGAATCGCTGATGGAAACGAAATATCCGTCACCATACTTCTCATAGACGGGCATGATTCTGGGCGACGAGAACCCGTGGACGGTCGTGAGCACCGGCGTCTTGACCAGCCGGGTGTAAGTCAACGCCATAAAGTCGCAGTGGCTGTGGATGAGGTCAAACTCAGCCGCGTGCTCGAACGCTTCAGAGATGTGGAGGTATTCAGCCACTTTGGGATCGCCAGAGGGATCCTCTTCATATCCCCGGTCCACCACGGCATGCAGATGAGCGCGGGTCACAGAATCCCTGGTGGCGAACAAGGTTACATCCCAGCCCCGTGCGATCAGTCCTTCGGTAATATTGCTGGCCACCGTCTCCCAGGCCCCATAGTGCCGGGGAGGCGTTCGCCAGGCTACCGGCGACAGCACTGCCACTCTTTTTCTCTTGTGGGTAGCGGTCATGCTGTTCAGCAACCTTCCGGACGCATGGCCGCCAGGACCTCAGCGATCGGGACGATAGCGAAACCAGTAGCGTGATCGGCCATCGCATAAGGGATGATCAGTTCATCCTTATGGACGAGAGCGCCACAGGTATAAACAACATTGGGCACGTAGCCTTCGCGTTCGCTCTCGTTGGGTTTGATCAGGGGTTCCCGCAGTCGTCCGATAACTTTGCTCGGATCATTGCGATCAAGCAGGAACGCGCCGATGCAGTACTTGCGCATCGGGCCAACCCCGTGGCTCAGGACCAGCCAGCCAGCATCGGTCTCAATGGGAGACCCGCAGTTCCCAAGCTGGACCAGTTCCCATGGGAAAACAGGTTTAAGGATCAATTTTCGTTCATTCCAGAAGTGGACGTTGTCGGAAAACATGATGTAGATGTTCTCATTGTCCTGGCGGGAGAGCATGGCATAGAAGCCGTTGATTTTCCGGGGGAAGAGGGCCATGCCTTTGTTTTCGGCGGCCGGACCGTTCAAGGTAATGAATCGAAAAAGGAGGAAGTCAGAAGTTTCTACCAACTCCGGCATAATCACTTTGCCATCGTAGGCTGTGAAGGTGGCGTAGTAAATGTGAGTGCCGTTATCGTTCTTGAAACAAACAAACCGTGCGTCCTCAATACCGTTCTGCTGCGAGGGAGTAGCCGGGAAAATGATGCGCTCAGACAACTGCTGGTCTGACTGGAACTGTACTTCGTAGTTGGAGCGAGCGAGTATCCACATTCCTTGTGCGACGTTCTGGTCTTGGTGCTCCATTCCATCCGACAGGCGGAACTCCTTCAGACGAAACTGGTTCACTTCGCCTTCCAGATTGGCGCGCAACTCTTCCAGCCCAAACGACTCCTCGAGCTTGTTCATCACCCGCTGGCTGAATTCGCTGGTCAATCCCAACTCAACGAGTTTCCGCGCAAACAGCGCCTTCTCGTACTGTAGGTTGGGGATTTGACGCGGCTCGGTGAGGAAGCCGGTTGGGGTTAGGACCTCGATCCGATGGTCGACGTGGATGATACCCTTCCGAAAAGTGATGGAGGAGATGTGTCCCTCCCCGGTGGCGCGCAAGCTGAGGATAAAACGCAGAGCGCCGGGAGGCAGGTCAGACTGGTCAGGGTGCGGGACGATGGACGGATTGAACAGGGCTGCGGATTCTAAGGAGAATTCGCAAACGAAATAGGAGCCGATCAACAGCTTTCTTTGTTCAGAAATTTTCTCATCGGTCAACAGGAG
>PLJN01000115.1 GCA_003140235.1 Acidobacteriaceae bacterium | reverse complement strand
AAGATCGAGGCGGGCAAGATGGAGCTGGACTCGCGGCCGTTTGATTTGCGGGTGCGTATCGAGGAAACGCTCGACATGTTATCCGCGAGGGCCGCGGAAAAAAATCTCGACCTGGTCTATCAAGTGGACGACGGCATTCCGGCGACCCTCAAGGGCGATTCGCTCCGGCTGCGGCAGGTGCTGGTGAACCTTTTGAGCAATGCCATCAAGTTCACCGACCGGGGCGAGGTTTTTCTCCAGGCCGAATTGCTTTCAACGCAGGCGGCTGGCACGCCGGATCGTTCGGCGCTGCATCTGCATTTTTCCGTGCGCGACACCGGCATCGGCATCAAACCGGAAAAGCTGGCGCGGCTGTTCAAGCCGTTCGTGCAGGCCGACGGCTCAACAACGCGCAAGTATGGAGGAACCGGACTGGGTCTCGCGATTTCAACGAACCTGGTCGCGCTGCTCGGCGGTCGCCTCTGGTTGGAGAGCGAAACCGGAAAGGGGAGCACATTCCACTTCACCGCGTCATTCGGTCTTCAGCAGACGCCGGCGCGCGAAACGCATGCAAGAGACGCGCAGATGATTCATCTCCGGGACATGCCGGTCCTGGTTGTCGACGATAACGCGGTGAGCCGGCGGATTCTCGAAGCGATGCTTAGACGGTTACGCCTGAAACCTTTGCTCGCTGAAAATGGACGCGACGGAGTCAACGCCATCCAGGCAAGCAAAGTGGCCGGAGCGCCGTTCCCTCTGGTCTTGCTCGACGGCCAAATGCCGGAGATGGACGGTTTTTCCGTGGCTGCCGAGATCAAGAAAGACCCGGCGTTGTCGGGAACCAGCGTATTGATGCTGACCTCCACAGGACAGCGCGGTGATGCGGCCCGGTGCCGCTCGCTGGGGATTGCTGCCTATCTCATGAAACCGGTCAGTGAGAGTGAACTCCTGGAAGCGATCCTCGCGGTGCTGGGCGAGTCTGGCAGTCCAGATCAACCCAAAGTGATTACGCGCCACTCCTTGCGCGAGAACCGCGGCAAGCTGCGCATTCTCATCGCCGAAGACGTCAAGATCAACCAGGTGGTCGCCGCGCGCATGCTCGAAAAGCACGGCCACACGGTGGTCATCGCCGGCAACGGGAAAGAGGCGCTGGCAGCCATGGACGAGCCAGGCTCCGTCAAATTCGATCTGGTCCTGATGGATTTGCAGATGCCCGAAATGGATGGTTTCGAGACCACCGGAATCATCCGGGCGAGAGAGAAATCCTCCGGTGCTCATCTGCCGATCATCGCCATGACGGCCCACGCCATGAAAGGCGACGCGCAACGCTGCCTGGCGGCGGGAATGGATGGCTACGTGTCAAAGCCTTTTCAGGCCGAAAAAGTCTTCGCGGAGATTGACAGCGTGCTCGCGGTCGAGATTCCTTGATCCCAGCAATCCGCTACTTGAGCTGCCCGACGGCATGAATATGGATCTGGACTTTGTCGTTGACCCTGAGAATAAACGTGCTCGGGTTCTTCATGCCCCACTGAATATAAGGAATGTCAAACGATGTGTCCGCCGAAACAGAATTGCCCTGTACTGCCGCTTTCACATCCAGAGTCATCGGATGGTTTTGGCCGTGCAGCGTCATCACGCCTTCCAGTTGAAATTGCGAAGGACCGGACAGCGCAAGCGTTCCCTTCATCTTCTGCGGCGTAAAGGTGATGTCCGGGTACTTGTCCGCCTCAAGGATTTCTTTGGTCATGCGGCGGTCACGCGACTTGCTGTCACTTTCGCCGCTGGCCGCGTTTACCACCAATTGTCCGCTGGCATCTCCGCCGGCTGGATCGAACTGAATGGATCCGGGCTTCAACTGAAAACTGCCGTGGACGGTATGCAGGGTGCTATCCACGGTAAATTGCACCTTGCTTTGCGCAGGATCAATTTGCAGCGTCTTCGATTGTAGAGGAGCCAGTGCTGCCGAACACAACAGTGCCAGCATAAGAACGATTGGTACGTATAGAAACTTTCGATTACGCATTTCTTTGTCTCCTCAATTCCCTACCGGCTACGCCACCAGAAGCTGCCAGCCAAGAGTCAGCATGCCGCCCATTCCAAGATTGCCCAAACCCGCTTCACCTACATGGACCGACAGCAATCGCTCAAATAACGCGGGCTTCCTGCTGAAGGCTCGCAAGGCGTGCCCGCGCACCCAGGGGCTTTTGTCCATCAGCAGCATGCTCTGCGCCATGAACGAAGGCAGACTGGAAATCTGACGGTGGGCCGCCTGATATCGCGAAAGATCATTTGCAGCAAGCGCATGACTCAGCGCTACTGCCTGGCGGAAAGCCATCGCCAATCCTTCGCCGGTGATTGCGTCCACGGAGCCCGAGGCTTCGCCAATGAGAGCAACGTTGCCACTACGAATGGAATCCAATCGCCGGGAACTCGTGATCGCTCCTCGCACGGCCGTTGTGCTTTCCGCGTTTTCGAGATGACGAGCAAGCGCCGGAAACTGGGCAATTCCCGCTTCAAACGAAACAAATTTTTTCTTCGAAATCAGCGCTACACAGATTTCTTTTTTTCCAATAGGAGTAACGTAAGCCTGGCCCTGGGCGCCCCAGTAAATTTCAACGAACTCACTCAACGGCTTGATCTGGAAATGCTGCCGAATGCCAATACGCTTCGCGCGCTCCCGCGCCGCTGACAGGCCGGCCCAGTTGCGCACGCGCGAATGCTGCCCATCTGCCCCGATGAGCCAGCGTGTGCGAATGACCCGGTTATCCACGACAACGCCGTTGTCTTGAAGACCGCTTACGCGTGTGTTCCAAAGTGTTTGCACTCCGAGAGAATTCGCAAAGTCCAGAAGTTGCTGATGCAGCAGAACGCGCCTGATTCCGATTCCCTCACCTTGAGGAAACCGGGCCTCAACCGTGCCTTCCGGGCCGATAAACTTGATGCCTTGAAACCTGCCAGTCTCGTTGCCACTGATGCTCAGACCGAGTTGACGCAGAGAATCCAGCCCATCCGGCATCAACCCTTCACCGCAGGCTTTGTCGATAGGAGGCGTGGCCGAGTCAGCGACCATCACGCTGAAGCCTTGCTGCCGCGCTGCGATCGCAGCGGCCAGTCCGGCAGGACCGCCACCTACGACAAACACATCGGTATCAAATTGCTGTTGCGTCATTTCACCACCGCAGTAAAACCAGTTCCGAGCAAAAGCCGGGGCCCATGGCAGCCAGCAAGCTGTAAGTGCCGGGCGCACCGCGCCGCTTCGCCAGGAATTCTTCCAGCACTACGAGCACGGACGCCGAAGAAAGATTGCCGACCCGGCGCAAACAGTCCCAGGAAGCTTCAAGCGCGCGTTCCGGAAGCTCGAGTGCTTCTTCCACAGCCTGAAGAACTTTCGGTCCGCCGGTGTGGATGATCCAACTCGCAATATCGTTGCGCGACAGGCTGTTGTCCGAAAGAAAAGAATCGACATCGCCACGCAGATGGTCCTGAATCACCTGGGGCACGTCCGGAGAAAGCACGATGCGAAAGCCCTTTTCAGAAATGTCCCAGCCCATCACGTCTTCCGATCCGGGATAAAAGACGGACCGGGTCGCGATGATCTCCGGCCCGGCGAATTTCGTTTCACTACCGGCAATCACCACAGCCGCGGCGCCGTCACCGAAAAGTCCAGAGGAAATAAAGTTGGCCAGAGAGAAATCGTCGCGCCGCCAGGTCAACGAACATAGTTCGACCGACAAGAGAACCGCGATCTGATCCGGAAAAGCGCGGACATAGTCCGCAGCGCGGGCGATCCCCGCGGCCCCGGCCACACAGCCCAGCCCGAAAATCGGGACGCGCTTGATGTTCGGAGACAATCCCATGCGATTGACAAGCCGCGCGTCCACAGACGGGCTGGCAATGCCGGTGACCGAGACGAAGTACAAAGCGTCCAAATCACCGGGCGCAATACCATGAGGAGCAATCGCGCGGCAGATGGCAGTCATGCCCAATTCCTGGGCCGCGTCAATCCACAAATTATTGGCTTCGCCCCATGTCTCAACCTGTTTGTAAACCTCCAGGGGCAAAACAAGATGGCGCTGCTCGACACCACATCGCGAGTGCAGCCGGCTCAAGAGTTCAGGATTCTCCAGCCCTTTGTTCCAAAACCGCCCGAGCGCAACGGTGATCGCTTCCTGGCTATACGTGTTCTTGGGAAACGCGCCGGCGGCGCTTACAATTCGCATGAGTACTGTCCTGACCTCAAATCTTGGTCCTCGCTTTTGCTGTGTTTGTCATTCGTCATTCGTCGGTCGTCGCTCTTCCCGTCAAAATACGTCATCGGATCTGAGCAAGCTCCTTGGTGTATAGCCGGTTGTTGGGAAACTGCTGGGCCAAACCTTGCAACAAGGAACGAGCGCTGTTGCGGTCCTGGTCGCGAATCGCGGCGACGGCCAGCAGCAGGCGCGCGTACGGTTGCAGGTAATGCCCTTTCTCGGCGGTGATGCGGAGATTCTTGAGTCCTGCATCTTTATCGGTCTGCGCACCGCCCAGTTGAAGTATCCAGCGGAGGGGCGCAGCGCGAAGGCCGAGCAGATAGTTCTCGACTCCAAGCGCCAGGTACGCGTCAAAACAGGAAGAATTGGTTTTGAGCAAAGATTCGGCCGCAAGGCGCGCCTGCTTCAGGTAACTCAGGCCTGCAAGATTGCGTTTCTCGATCAGCGCAATGTAGTCGCCCCGAAGTGCCAGCATCAAAATGTTCGCGAACAGGACATTTGTGTCTTTGGGATCATGGGACAGACGATCGCTGACAAGAAGTCTGGTCTTTTCCAGTTGCGCTTCGAATTTCTGTTTCACGTCCGCATCGGGCGTGAGTTGCTTCTGGCTGGCAAAGTTGCTGTCGTTGGCGAAGAATTCAGCTTCCAGAATGTGCAGGCGATCGAACTCTGAGAACAAGTACGCTGCGGCGTCGGAAACCGGGCCCATAGGGTCCTGCGGATGAAGGCGCTGCCATTCTGCAAACACCTGATGCGCGTCAGAAAATTGCAGGTTGTACATGTGGCAGTAGCCGGCGGCCAACCCGAAGCAAAAGTCGTCTGGGCGCTGGGCCGGCGCAGTTGCACACAGCGACAGCAAAGTCACTAGAACTGTGAGAGCGCACCGCGTGTTGTGTTTTACAAGAAACGGCATGAATCAGATATTGATGGCTCGCTTGGCCAGCCGCAGCGCATCGCCCCAGAAAGATGTTGAGGAATGCACGACTTCCATCACCTCTCGTGCGGCGGCGACGAAATAATCCATTTGCTCGTCGGTGACGATCAGCGGCGGCGCCACTTTGAGCACCATAAAGTTATTCCCGCACACTTGTGTCAAAATCTTGTGCTCGCGAAACAGGCGCATCACCAGCATCTGTCCGAACATTGCGGGATGAATCGCGCGAAACGCTTCAAAGGGCACTTTCAGCGTGAGCTTCTTCGGGCTATGAAATTCGATTCCGTTCAACATTCCCTGGCCGCGAACTTCGCCCACCAGGTCGTATCCGGTCAATGCTGCAGAAAGTTTTTGCCGAAGCTTTGCGCCCATGCTTGTTGCGCGTTGGCCCAGGTCTTCTTCCTCGCAAACCTGCAACACGGCCAGCCCGGCTCGCATGGCCAGTCCGTTTTCACTGTAGGTCGAGGTGTGTATGATGGCGCGGCCGAGAGAGTTGTAAACGGATTCATAGATCTCGTCCGTCATGAGGACGGCGCCGGATGGCACCAGACCTCCGCTCAGCGCCTTGGCCAAAACGACCATGTCCGGGTCGAGGGCGTAATGCTGGCCGGCCAGAAACGGTCCGGTGCGATACATGCCGGTCTGGACTTCGTCGAGAACAAACAATGACCCATGACGGCGGCAAAGCGCCTGCGCTTCCCGCAGATAATCCGGGCTGGGAATGCGAATTCCATTTTCCGACTGGATGGGTTCGAGAATAAACGCAGCATACTTTCGCGTTGCCAGCTTCTGTTCCAGCTCGTTCAAATCGTTGAACGGGACGCGATCAAAATCCGGAAGCAGAGGACCAAAACCTTTCGCCCATGAGGAATCCGCCATAAGCGACAGGGCGCCTAATGTGAGGCCATGAAACGCGCCGTTGCAATAAAGCATTCCTGCCCTGCCAGTGTGCGCGCGCGCAAACTTGATAACCGTTTCCACGCCCTCGCTGCCCGAGCTGCAGAAATACGCTTTGTTCAACCGTCCGCCGGCAAGGCGGCACAGTCTCTCTGCCAACTCGCCGGCCAGGTCGGCCACATGGCTCTGGAGCATGGCTGGGCCGCAGTGCTCCAATTCATCATGCAACGCGGAAATAACTGCAGGATGGTTATGCCCAACATTGTGGACGCAGTAGCCAGAGAGAAAATCCAGAATGCGGTCCCCGTTGACCGTGTGGAGCTCGACTCCCTGGCAGCGGGTATAGCGCACGTCCATTTGCAGAAGCTCGAGGAGCCGCACCCACTGCGGATTCACATGGTCGGAATACGAATTCGCGCCCGGTGTTTGGGACTCAGCTCTGTCGGAGCCGCTCGTTAGAGCAGAGTGTTCCAGGACCTTCAAGTCGTGCCACCATTCTGCGGCAAAATCTGTTTCTGATCGTTTCGCCGCCGGTTTTCGGGAGTCTCGGCGTGACCTTCCCTTCGTTAAGTCTTAATGTTTTAAGACTCCGTGTCAAGGAGGTCGGCAGGCAGGCACGTGCATTTCAGAAGTGTGGAACTGGAGCGAAGTTGGAATCAGCTACTTGCTGCGCCCCTTGCTTTCGCGATCGTCCTTGTCAGCGCCGCCGACTGTTCCCACTGCGATCGCAATCGATCTCAATGTAGCATCGGTTGATGGGGTCGCCGGACGCGGTTGCTTCCAGCCTGTACCGCTGCCCGAACTTGCCTCTGTGAGTGTGTCGGATTGAGGACCGCCAGACCTGCCAGAAACATACGCAGATGACCCGGACGAGGCCTGCCAACGATACGCCGGCGATTCTGTGATGACGGACCCTTCGCGCGGAGAGGCTGATTCTCTTCTGGGTCTCGGTACACGTGCTGACTGCGCGACCTTCGGGCCCGATTGCATCTGAACGGCAGTTTGCAGGGATTTACCGGCATTGGCAAATACTATGGTCACGGCAAAGGTCAAACAAAGAAATCCAAAGATACCGACCAGCGCCAGACTGACAACGGACCGAGAAATTCTTTCCGGCCACGAGGCTTCTTGCGGCTGGTTCAAAATGGCGCTTACCCGGCTCGTGAGTAGCGAGGCAGACGCCGCGAAGTCAATTCCGATGACTGGGTATCTTCCAGGAAGACAGAGCCGGGCGATACTTGTCAAAGTGCTGGCATAGTCGGCGCGGTGTTCCGGACGAGCAGCCACCACCACTAGATCGCAAGCCATCTCGCGTTGAATCCGCATTTGTTTTCTTGCCTGCCACACCGCAGGATGAAAGAACAACACTCCACAAATCAGATCGCTGAGCGAAGCCCATAGGTAATCCCGGCGCGCAACGTGCGCCAGCTCATGACAAAGAATGTCCGCCATCACAGGGCCGGCGCCGAGTTGCTCACAATTACGCGGCAAAAGTATCCGCGGACGCCACCAGTAAACGGTCGCCGGTGAACTGATCCCGGAAAGGACCAGCAGCTCACAGCGCCGTATGCCGAAACTTAGGCACATTTCATCAAACATGTTCTGGAGATCACTCGAAGGCTCATCAGCCTGCCGCAAAAAAGAACGAAGTTTGATTCGTTTCCAGATCGCCAGCGCCATCAGAATGAGCACTCCCGCCACATAGATGCTGGCAAGAAGCAGTCCCACAATCATTGCGGTGTACTGAAAACCGGCGGGGAGAAAGAACTGGCGGGCGAGAAAAGTGTTTTGTTGTGCGACCACGTGGCTGGCAATCCCGGAGTTTGCAGAGCCTTGGAGAACGAATGTTCCCAAAGAGAGCCAATAAGCCACCGAGCCAAGTAGGAACGCCAGCCAGACCGCGAATCTCTGGCCTGGGCGGCTGAGCAACCGCGCCAGCAGCAGACACAAAAGATACGCCGCCGCGACCTTGAGAACGAATCCTGCGAAGGCGCCAGCGAATTGAACGTATAGATCGGGCTGCATCTTTATATTCTACGATGCCGGGGGATTGGAACGGGGGACGCGTCCGGATAAATCTTTCGTTTGGGCACGATACTTTCGGATTAAAGACTCAAGCTCTTCCAGTTCCGCCTCGTCCACGCTTGCCGATTCCAGCAAGTTCACCAGCAGTTCAGCGGGTGATCCGCCAAAGGTCTGGTCCAGGAGCCGCCGGACCGCACCCTTGCCGACCTCCTCGCGAGTTACGCAAGGCACAAAGGAAAACACCCGGCCCCGCGTAACGTGGCGGACCAATCCTTTCTGTTCCATAATGCGGAGCAGCGTCTGAGTTGTTTTGTAGTTGGGTGGCCGCGAGAAACCGCGGTGTTTGGTAACTTCTTCGACTGTGCCCTGCCCCATGTCCCACAAGGCATGTAAGATACGCAGTTCGGATCGCGTCGGCAATATCTTGGCACGTCTTGCAGTCATCTGGGAATCCCAAGTCTTAAGAACGTAAGACACAGTACTTCTTTGCTCTGCCATTGTCAATTTGAGTTTGGTGCCGAGAGGGGGACTCGAACCCCCACGGGCCGTTTAAGCCCTGCGGATTTTAAGTCATTTAATTATGATTGTAAGTGATTGCAATTATTGATGTTAATTTATTGCTGTGTGAAAGTGTGTAAGTAAGTGTGTCAGTTTTGAGAGAGAACGAACGGAAGAGCGGAAAGCATGCCGGCGGAGTGGATTCCCTGCGGTAGCGGGTTTATGGAGGCGGATGTCATTCGGTGGAAAGAAGTCGCGTGGGAAAAGCGGCGGCGGTCGGGCCGCGCCGTGAATGCCGGCGA
>PLJN01000093.1 GCA_003140235.1 Acidobacteriaceae bacterium | reverse complement strand
ATGTCGTTGAGCGCCAGCGCGCCCATACTCAGTTTGGCGACCAGCACAGCGCCGGCGTCGTGCAGTCGCTTCACCACCGCGGCGTCCGTCGCGGGCACGCGGTTGCGGAAAGGCTCAGCGCCGTACGTGGTGGCGATGCCTGCGGTGTCGAGCAAATCTTTGCCGCCCCATGGGATTCCGTGCAGCGCTCCGCGGTATTTGCCTGCGGCAATTTCCCGGTCAGCCTTCGTGGCTTGTGCCAGCGCCAGTTCGCGCGTGAGCGTGATGACGCAGCGCAATTTGGGATTGAAGCGCTCCAGGCGCTCCAGATAAATCCCGGTGAGCCGCTCGGACGTCAGTTCGCGTTTCTCGATCCAGCACGCCAGACGAGTCAAGGGCGCGAAGGCAATGTCCGCGTCGTTCTTGGGTAGAGGTCCCGGATCGGCCTTGCTCCAGATAAATTGGTCGCGCAGAGGAAGTTTTTTCTCGCCGGGCAGAATCGGGTCCCATTGCGAGTAGGGCGCTACCGTCGATTCAATCGCCACTTTGTGCGGCCCAGTGCGCCGTTCATAGACTGGGGCCATCGCGCTGCGCCAGTTGCCCGCAGCTTCGTTCCGCTCAGCGGCGGTCAACTCGATCTGCATGAGCTTCTCCGCCTCGGCAAAAGTGGAAGACGAGACCTCAGGCCCCACAGGCGGCGCGGTACCAAATGCCGGCGGCGCTCCGGGAGTAGGCTCTCTGGGCGCAGGAGTTTTCGGAAGGGCTGGCGCGTGTACAGTTGCAGGTGACCCCCTTGAATTTAACGGGTTGTGGGGCTTCATCGACAAGACTGGCAAGGTTGTCATTGCGCCAGAGTATAAGACAACGTTCGGCCGCAAGAGCAATATTGGGAGCGACGACACCGAGGATGCGTTCCACGACGGCTGGCGAAGATTGAGGTGAAGGGCAAGACAGGCTTTATCGATAAGACCGGCAAGGTCGTCGTCCCACCTGAGTTTGCCTCTGCTTATCCTTTCTCAGAAGGACTGGCTGCTGTGAGCAAATCATCTTCCGTAGACGATGGCTGGGGTTACATCGACAAGACTGGAAAGTGGGTGATTGTTCCTCAGTTTCAGCGGGGCGGCTCGTTTCAGGAGCATCTTGCTAGAGTCAAACGCGGAGACGATTGTGGCTACATTGACCCGGCCGGGGCGTTTGTCCTGCAGCCGGCGGTGTCCCCGGGTGAAAATGGCTGTGCACTCGTGTGGGGAGACTTTGCCGATGGTCTTTCCCGTTCTGGACGCCCACGCTCCTGTACATCAATTGAGTGTCTCCATCACTGTCTTTTTACTGGGGCAGGAAAAGTTACTGAGTGCAAGTTACATCTTAATCCGACAACACAGGGCCAGGAAGAATGTGTGGCACAGGCACTCTTNNGGCAAGAGTGCCGGTGCCACACGCGCGTGGGTGTTTTCCGGCATCCGTTTCGTCCAGCATGTTCACATCTCGCGGCCCAAAGGGACATTTTTAAGAGGTTTGACATGACAAATTTTGGCTTGCCTTATTAAACTCTTGTTAAGAGCGCACGATGGATTTATGATTCTGCGAACCTTAGTCCATCTGTTTTCCAGACCAGTTGTAAGGGAGCAAAGGCCCGGTTGCCTTTGTGCTGGTTGTCCGTCTGCCAAGGAGGCATGACCATGAAAAATCTTCTCCGCGTCCGCGTTTCCACCTGGGCTTTGTCTCTGCTGCTTTTGACCGTGTTTATCGCATCGGGCACTGTGTCCGCTTTTGCTGATGACACCATCTCCGTGGGCGTTGTGATGCCCATCACCGGCCGCGAAGGCAAGCCTGGACAATATCAAAAGGAAGCTATTGAGCTGGCCATCAAGCAGATCAACGATCGCGGCGGGATTCTGGTTAAGGGCAAGAAGTACAAGATCAAAGAAGTCTTTTATGACGACGGCTCCGATTCCGCCAAGTCCGCCTCGCTGGCCGAGCGCTGCATGACTTCGGACAACGTGATTGCCGTTCTGGGTGGATATTCGACCGCGCTGGGCGAGGCCGAGGCTGTGATGCCGGACCGTCACTCGACTCCGTGGATCACCACCGGCGCCGGCGCTACCAGCATTTTTGGTCACGGATATCAATACGCTTTTGGCACGCTGGCTCCGATTACTTTTATGGGCTCGACTACCGCCGAGTTCTTGGGAAGCCTCGTCGACGCCGGCAAGCTGAAGAAAGGGCTCAAAGTTGCGCTGGTGGTGGAGAACACCGACCACGGCATTGACTACGTTAACGGATTTCAGGAGTGGAACAAGAAACATCCTGGATATTTCACCGTGGTCTTTAATGAGAAGTTCGAGCTGGGCGGGTCCGACTTTTCCGGCCTGTTGCAGAAAGTGAAGGCCGCCAAGGCCGANNCTGAGCGACGCTCACCTGCAGGACTACATCTTGATGCAACGCCAGTATTTGCAGAGCGGCATGCATCACCAGATGGTCAGCTACGGCGCGCGAGGTCCGGAAGCCGATGCCCGCAAGGCGCTGGGCGACGGCGTGAATTACATATTTGCGGGAATTTGGTGGTCGAACAAGCTGCCGTATCCGCAGGTGGCGCAGTTCATCGCCGACTACAAGCAGTTCACGGGCCATGACCCTGACTCCTGGTATGCCGCACCCGCCTACGATGGCATGCGCATTCTGGCCCAGGCCATCAGCGCGGCTGGGTCTCTCGACAAGACGAAGGTCCGCGATGCTCTGCGCAAAGCGGTACTGAAAGATTCGCTGTTGCCCGGCGGTGTGCTCAAGTTCCCCCCGAATGGCCAGGCGGTCTATCCATTTGTGATCGTGCAGAACATGCCGGGCGGAAAAGCGGAGATTGTTTATCCCAAGAATGGAGCCACAGCAACAGCGATTGCGCCGGCGCCGTAAACGCGGGGCCTAACGCAATCTGTTGCGTGACGACCATCCATGAGCCTGGAAGATTTCCTTGATCCGTTGATTTCTGCCTTGCTGCTGGCCGGCATTTATGCCGCCATGTCTGCGGGCATGACGATCATTTATGGCGTCATGAAAATTGTGAACCTGGCGCACGCCGGGTTCCTGATGCTCGGTGCATATTTTGCATACGAACTCTTCGAGCGCTTTCACATTGATCCGATTCTCGGCGCGGTGATTGCGCTTCCGGTGTTCTTTCTGTTTGGCATGGGTGTGCATTGGCTGCTGGTGCACTGGCTCCCGAAGTCCGACCAACCGACTCTTGCATCGTTACTGCTCATGTTCGGCTTCTGGCTTGTGCTGCAGAACGTCGCTTTTCTGATCTGGCAGAATGAAGACCGGTCCATCAATACTTCGTACACTCTCACTTCGTACCATTTCGGGGACATCGCGATTTCCAAAGTGCGGCTCGCGGTGTTTGTGGCCGCGGCGCTTTCGGTGATTGTGCTGCAAATTGGCCTGAGACGAAGCTGGTTTGGCAAGAGCATTCGATCTCTGATCCAGAATCCCTATGCCGCGCAGATTGTTGGCGTGGACCAGCGCAGGACTGCCATGTTCACGTTTGGATTGGGAACAGCGTTCGCCGGTTTTGCCGGAGCGCTGCTGGCCATGCTTTATAGTTTCAGTCCCGATTTTGGCCGGCCGTTTCTGTTGCGCTCTTTCGTGATCATCGTGCTGGGAGGCCTCGAGTCATTTTCCGGCGTGGCCATTGGAGCACTGGTGCTGGCGTTGGTGGAAACATACAGCATCCGCCTTCCGTTTGTTGAAGCAAGTTACCAGCCGGCCATTGCTTACGGATTGCTGGTTGTTGTTCTGCTGGTGCTGCCCAAAGGAATTGCAGGTCTGCTGGAAAGAAAATGGCGCGCAGGATAGTGCCAATGACAACGCCGACACCGACGCCCACGCCCAAGGCTTTTACTTTTCCCAAGCCTTCAACTTTTCTGCCGCTGCTGGTACTTCTTGTCCTTTTCTGGATTCCCCAGGCCGGGATCAAAGACAACATCATCACCCTACTCTTTACGACCTTTGTTTGGACGATCACCAGCGTTTCCTGGAACCTGTTGGGCGGATTCACCGGCCAGACTTCGTTCGGATTCGCGGTCTTCTACGGACTGGGCGCCTACACCACCGGACTGCTGATCAACGCTGGTGTAAATCCCTACGTCTCCTTCGTCGCAGCAGCCGGGGTCGCAGCGATAGCGTCATTCCTTGTGGGATTGCCGACGTTCCGTTTGCGCGGCCCGTATTTCACCATCGCCACCATTGGCATCACGGAAGCGGTGCGCGTGATCATGAGCAATATGAAGATCACTGGCGGCGCCAGCGGGCTGAACATCATCGAACACCGTCCGTTCTTGCTGATAGAGCACTATTACACCGGGCTCGTCGCGGTGGCGGTGGCGATTGCACTTTCCGTCTGGATCGCCCGCAGCCGGTTTGGATTGTCGCTACGCGCTATCAAGCAGGATGAAGATGCGGCCGCCGATGTCGGAGTGAATCCTTACACCAGCAAGCTGAAGGTCCACGCCATTGCTGCGGCCCTTACGGGGGTTGCCGGCGCCATCCACGCACGCAACGCGGTCTTCATTGACCCGGGCGGCGGGCCAGGCGGCGTGTTTGCTTTTCAGACAGCGATTTCTATTTTGCTCATGCCAGTCATCGGCGGCATTGGCACGATATGGGGCCCGGTCCTGGGTGGACTGGTGTTCGGCGTTGTGGAAGACCAACTGGTGGTCAAGTTCCCCAACGCGCACCTTTTGTTGTACGGCGTATTATTGATTCTGATCATCCTGCTGGAGCCGGACGGGCTGGTCGGAATCCTCAAACAACTTCTTAAGCTTTTCAGGAGAGTGGTGCCGTGGACATTCTGGAAGTCAAGTCCCTAAGCAAGGCTTTTGGGGGCGTGGCTGCCTTGAAGGACGTGAGTTTCGACGTTCCCGAAGGGCAAATTCGAGGCTTTATCGGGCCGAACGGCGCAGGGAAGACCACGCTGTTCAGTCTGATTGCCGGCGCTGTGCGTCCCACGGCAGGCAAGGTCACGTTGCGCGACGGCAACATTACCGGCAAGAAGCCTTCGGCTCTGGTCAAGATGGGAGTGGTGCGCACGCACCAGATTGTACGGCCATTTCGCGCATTGTCTGTGCTCGAGAACGTGCAACTCGCGGTCCACTTCGGCCGCCACGCTGTCACCAGTCTCGCTACCGCCAGAGAGCGCGCGATGGATGCGCTCAAGCTGGTTGGGTTGGACGGCAAAGCGAAGATGCTGGCCTCGGCCTTGTCGCTCGGAGAGCAGAAGCGCCTGGAAGTGGCGCGCGCTTTGGCTACCGCTCCGTCAATCTTGATGCTCGACGAGATTTGTGGTGGCTTGGCCGCCACTGAAACGAAGAACATGCTGGACTTGGTCTGCCGCATCCGTGAAGGCGGAACGACGGTGCTGTACATTGAGCATGATATGAAAGCCGTGATGTCTGTTTGCGACACAATCACCGTTCTGAATTTTGGCCAGAAACTTGCGGAAGGCAAGCCTGAAGAAATACAGAATAACGATTCCGTCATCGAGGCGTACCTGGGTAAATCCACTTTGAGGGCCCACACCAGTGGCTAATCGTCCCGGAGAAGACCTCCTGCTCGTTGAAAACCTCGAAGTTCGCTACGGAGAGGTGCAAGTCCTCTGGGGAATTTCGTTTTCTGCGCGCCAGGGCCAGGTGACTTGCATGATCGGCCCAAATGGCGCCGGAAAAACCACCACTCTGAAAGCGCTCGCTGGAGTGTTGCCGGTCAAGAGCGGACGTATGCTGCTCCGTGGTGACGACATTACCAAACTGCCTCCCCATGACCGCGTTAACCGCCGCATGAGCCTGGTACCGGAAGGTCGCCAGCTCTGGCCAGGAATGTCAGTGGAGGACAATCTTCTTATGGGCTGCTTCATTCGAGAACTGCGAAGCCGTGCCCGGACCAGTTTGCCGCGCATTTACGACTTATTTCCGCGGCTGAAAGAGCGGCGACACCAGATGGCGGGGACTCTCTCCGGTGGCGAGCAGCAAATGTGCGCGATCGG
>PLJN01000068.1:255-16422 GCA_003140235.1 Acidobacteriaceae bacterium | reverse complement strand
CGTTGTGTCCTCTGTGGTTGAGCTCTTTGGCGGGCCGCCCAAACAAAAACACACGCAAAACCTTACCGCTGGTAATCAGCAGTCAGCAGTCAGCACTCAGCCAAAGCAAAAACCTCACTGCTGATTACGCTGATGACGCTGATCGGGAAATCGGCTTTCCCCGTAAGGTTTGCGTCAGGAGAGACAACCAAAACCCCTTTTAACCACAGAGGACGCAAAGGAGCACAGAGGAAAACCGGGAATTCATTCGTTCCTTCCTCCGCTATGTTCCTCTGTGGCCTCTGTGGTAAAGGTCCTGTGGTTGCGGCTGGCCGACGGGTGCGCTCCACTATCAGCAAGAGCGTCCGGCTGATCTTGATCGTAAGTGACAGGAAAAATGGCGGGGACGACGAGACTCGNNTAACCAACTGAACTACGTCCCCCCTTTATTTTCACCGGGTTGTAGGAAACCCGCTTCTTTATTGCCTTTTCTTACTGTCCACTGTTTCGCCTGTGTCAACTGTTTCCACCCCATATAACCAAATTCCGGGGTTTATGGACACCAAGATGGACACCAAGTGAAACTGCGACCCAGAGCATCTGTCCATGCTCCGTTTGTAAATTGTATCAGACGAATTCAGAAAACATTCAGCGTCACCTCTGATTCTGAGACTTCCCGATCAGATTTGTCAGCTTTGCCACCAAACCCGACGCTTGAAATTAGCAACTTGGTCGGGCCGGGGTCCTTCAACCAACCCGTGGGGGTAAGCGTGATGTCCCATTCGGCGCAAGCCCGTTCTCATTTGTGTGCGGATTTCAGCAGACTTCTCAGTTCACCGTAGCCGTACTGCTTCGCGACGTTTGAGAGTTCCGAGACGGTTTTGGTGCTCAATTCTCCTTTTCTCTTTTCCCATGTTCTCTTCGCAGAATACGACTGACCGAGGTCACCTCCAACAAAGCGAGCAACTCTTTGCAAGCTCTGCGCAGCGGTCTGAAAAAGCGCGGGCGGAAAGCGGTCCAAGTCAAACGCCGTAAGGGTGTCAAGGATGATGTTCAGATTCTCGTTGTAGCCTCCAAACGCACCCCTTGGATTGGAGCGCCTCCAAGTCTCCGCAACGCACTTATCCAGAAATGATATGAAATCGGCGACGACATAAATGGAGAACTTCGCGACGCGATTCAATACTTTCGCCCTGTATGCCGTATCGTCGATAAACCGGCTAATCATCGAACTCTCAGCGGAACTCAGTTCCATTGCGAGATTTCTTACAGTTCTCCGTTTCTTCCCTTCGATTTTCTCTCGTACGGCGCGAGCATCGGCGAACTCTTCGAAGAAAACCGAAAGGTCAGCCGTCTCCACGATCACAATGTCGTTTCTGTCTTTATAGGGAGAATTGCGCGGCTTTCGGTCGTATACGACTTGCACCACGTCACTGGGATACTCTCCGTGCCCGCTCTTAAAAACGTGCCTGGACCAGTCTAGCGCGGTCAGAACGTTGACGTCACCCAGACCGTAGCCCAAAAAGAGCGTAGTCGATTCTTTGATCGTGAGCGCAAGCTTGATCTGCCTGTATTCGCTTGGCCGGAATAAAGTAATGTAGTCTTCCTGAGAGATAATGATTTCGTTTGGCCTAGTCCTAACCCCATGAAGGTGAAACACCGGGACAAATCCCTTTGGAGCCGAAAGAGGATCGTCCGGACCAAGAGAAATCGACCGGCCCGTCAATAGGGCTTCAATGACTAGATCGTAATTTGTTGTGATCACCCAGGACGGACTGAACGCCGCGAGGTATTCAGAATATTCACTCCTTTGCTCCGGCGAGGGGTACCAAGGGGTTAGTCTCGCGATCTCGCTCTTGAGCTGCCGCGATGATGCCTCAAACGTCTCACCGGTCCGAGCGCTATGTGTAGTACATATGGCCGACGCAATTTCAGGATAGGACGCGCCAGCATTCGCGATCGACTTGTAGTCCACACGCATCTTCTTGGCGGCTTTCTTCAGCAGTTCTCCCCATGAAAGCGCGATCTTATCATCGGCGTTTAGGACGGCTTTCGAAAATCCGGCCCCGATAAACAGACCAAGATTTCCGTAGCTTGCGGATTCGGCCACGAAGTTCAATACTTCTTCTCTTGTGGGTTCTTCACGAAGTCTACCCAAAATGGCCTCTCGTCCTGGACGCCGTTGGAAAGTCAGACCAAAGCGTCGCGGCGGATTTTCCTACCAAAATTGTAATCCCGTTCCATTGAGGGCGCCCGACCCGCGACATTGTCTTCATTTTTCAGGCACCCATGGGAATTGGCCGCTCCACTCGGAACTGGGCGCGACTACATGGCTTCCTCTGCGGGCGAACGACGGATACGACCCCACCACTCTGCTTGACATTGCCGTTCGGCGGTGCGTGGAAGACTTGCGCTACGGATTAGCGTCTACCCAGGTCGCTCAATCGGAATCGATCACACGAGCGTTGATCATCGATGATCTGGAAATCGGTTTGGCATCCAGAAGTTTCCGCGACAGACTGCCACTCCTCGCGAGAGAACTACGAGCTCAAGACATTTTCATCTTGGCTTGCAGCACTCGGAGGCTGCCACTGATCCTGCAAGACCATTTCTCCAGTATCACAGTTGGAGCCTATGACGATGCCGATATAGAAGTACTTCTCCGAGCGCGTGGCGCACCGGCACTTTTGAATAATGAGCGTTTCCGCACACTTGTCTCAGCCGTGACGGCGGCGCATCCGTTACTCGTTGGCTCACTGCTCCAGTTCTTGGTTCAGCGAGAATGGAAAATCAACGATGATGTTCTGAATGCGCTCCTCGACCGATCCTTCGCAGATGACGTCCGCGAGGAGATGCAAGCCAGGTTGCTGATGCAGGAAGGAACTGGCGCAAAAGAATTGCTCTATCGCGTAAGCCTTTCCACCAGGCCCATTACACAAGAGCAAGCCCTTGCGCTTGCTGAAATCCCGCCGTCAATCACAAATCGAAACGAGGAACTAACCATGCTCCTCGATACATGGTTGCAACGTTCAGGAACGAGCAGTGTACTGGTCTCTCCACTTCTCTCTGAGCTCGGGAAGAAGAATCTTCCAGTCACAATCCAACAACAGGTACACGATCGCCTCGCCACTTGGATGCTTCAGAAGAGGGAATTCAGTCAAGCGGATGCGCTGCTTTGCATGTCTCATCTCATGTCTGCCGGAAAAGCAGGAGGCGCAGGTCTCATCCTCGTGCAGGGCCTTCAGGCGATGCTTGGCGTTGCGGAAAGCCTCAAGGATACTTCCTTGCTCATGGCTTGGGGTGACATGGCACTCCCGCCCGAAATGGAACTAGAGATTAGGATCATGATTCGGGGTTACCAAGTGGCGATTCGGCGCTTACTTGGAGAGGATGTCCAATTTCAGCTCGACGATTTGCTGGCGCTCACGAAGCAAGTTTCTGGAGACTTCGGCCATCTCAGCGTTCTCGGGTCCTGCAGTGCCATAGCCACTTACTTATCCAAGAAGGACCCGTTCCTTGCATTGCAGTGTGCCAGAGCCGCTCTTGAGCATGAAGCACTGATGTCACCGGAGAAGCGAAATGAGCTCGGCACCGACTTTAAGCTGCCGGATGTGCTTTGGGTGATTGGTGCTGGCTGTAACACACGTGATGAGATTCGTACGTGGCTTCTAGAGCTGGGACGCGTCTCGGAGGCCTGCCGTGCTACGATTCGCACTTCGCAAATAGCCCCTGAATCTGCATGGTTCATCTTTCAGAAATTGTGGCTAGCAGAGCAGAAATTGCCCACAGAGGTCCGTGACTGGAATTCGTTGATGAACTTCCTGCGCGAATGTCAGGAGCTTGCAGCGAAGGCCAGTATTCCGCTGCTCGAGGCCTCTGCATTTCGCGCTGAACAGTCAATTCGTATCGTCCACCTTGCGACACCTGAAGACGGCGATCGTTTGGCATTGGAGCGCACTGATCGCTATCCAAAGGCAGGCCCAGAGGACTTCCTGATTTCGGAGGGAACCGGAGTGTGGCTCACCGATGCTCACCGGTGGGACCTCGCGCTTCCGTGGTTCAACAGGGCCGCAGAGTGCGAATTCGATGGACTTGACGCCCTGCGTATGCAAAATCAGCTCCGCCGGGCCGAAGCGCTATTCCGAGCCGGCAAAGATGCAGGGAAGGCGTTCACTGACGCTGAAGTGATCGCACGGAGCAGTGAGGATCTTGGGGATCTAGATGTTGTGTTGTGTCTGGCCGAAAAAGCGATGTGGCAATGGCTCACCGGTGATCGGGCGGGCTGTTTCAAGACGTGGGATCGAGCATTGGAATTGATCATTGCTCAAGATCGAAATAGCACTCGCTGGAAAAACCTGTTTGTCCTAATGGGCAATCATACGAGCTTCTTCCAGGATGCTATTGCGGGTATATCAGCTTCGCCCACGAGGACCCCGCCAATGATGGGACTATACTTGCGCGACTATGATGTCTCTAATCTCTACTCGGAAGGTTCCGCTTGGTTCGTTCTCGCAACAATGGTTTTCTTCGCAGATCGTTTAGGAGAGTCTGAAGCCGCCTCGAAGTGGGCACTCAAGACAGTTGAGATCGCGGACAACATTTCCGCCGACCCTAGGGGCAAATTTGTTCTTGTGGCAACAATCCCAACGCTGCTTCGAGCCCGTGACTACGACGGTATTGTTGACTATTCCCGTGAAGCGGCTCTAACAGCAACCATCCAGCCGCACCTAAAAGTTAGTGAGGAAATGCGGGCCTTAAACCCTGAAGTCGCCGAGACCGAAAAGAATTGGAAGCCAACAGATTCCGAGACCGCGGAGCGGTGGGCCATTGTGATCGGAGTGCTTCCAGCTCTTCTCGATATAATCTCCGTTTCCGTGAAGGACGAGACGACCGCATACGCCCTGCTCTCCTCAGTCACCGAAAAGTGCTCACAGGTTGCGAACAGGCAGAATTCCCCGTCCTGGCATGCGGCAACGACAGCTCTCACTGATCTTGCGATTGGTTCAGTTGATTGGTCACTGGAGTTTGATTCTGATTCCGGAGCAGAAGGCGCTGCCAAGATCCGAGAACTTCTCCTCGCGTTCGGTAGCGGATTCGCATGTAGACGAATTCCCCGAGATGTCTTTGTTCAACAGGCTCGTTGGACTTCATGGCTCAAGCAAAACCTAAGTTCCTCTACGAGCCTTTCGGCCTATGTCGCGAACAGTCTGGCAGCCTACTGGAATGCGGTCCTAGAACAGAGTGCCTTTTACTTCACTTCGCCACGTGAGACCAAACGCGAATTGATCGAGGCCTCGCAACGGAATAGCTTCGAATTCGTATTAAGGACGGTGGCAAAGGGACTTTCCGTTCGTTTACCGCAGTGGCTCAATGATCTAGTGAGGGAGTCCTAGGCGAGTACCCTATTCCGCCCAATGCCCACGCGTGCCTTGTCCTGTGCTTCGTTGGACTGGTGTCACGGGCAGACGCTATTTGATGTGACGGGGCTATCATGCGAAGCATCAAGTGGGACAAATCCTTGTGGCTTGAAGGCGCAGATTCCAATCTTCTCAACGGCCTCCAATGGAAGCCCAACATTGTTTCGTTTGTGGGCGACCAGAGCCGCCGTCTACAGTCAGCAGGAAATCACAGCCTCAAAATTGCCCACACTGCGGATGCAAACACACCAGGTGGTCGAGCCACGTCTTTGAAAAATCGAGAGTTGTTGCGAATCGCGCTTGCGTAGACCCACTGGGCCCAAGCCCGGCGGGGCCGCCTCTGGAGCGCCAAACGGGATTATTTCCGAGTAACCGTTATCCAGGAGCAACGCTGACGACACATGTACGACATGGACAACAGAACATCAACGTGAATTCGTAAGATGTCGCGGTGTTACGCGTTTGGCGAAAGCACGAGTCGTGTCGTTTTCGCCGATAGCAGGCCATTCTATTTGAGCTTCGTTCGCAAGTCCTGAACGAGAATCCACACAACGGGATTGTTAACCGACTTGTTTTCGTCTTCAGCCAAATCTAGATTCCGTCGGGCGTCGTCGAATCGCCCCTCACCAATGTCCAGTTGTGCCAACATGGCGAGGCTCATCTGCCGAAAGAACGACTTGCGATCCTCGCCGACGAGCTGTAGCACGCGCTCATAGGCTGCCCGTTCCTCGTTGCGTTTCTCCGGTCTCCGATTCTGCCCGGCGATCGCAAACCAACACTCAATTACTCCTTCATGGTCGCCCATAGCCTCAAAGGACTCGATGCAACGTCGAAAAATCTGCTCGGCGCGTTCGTGCTGTTCCATGTCCACAAAGAGTTGACCCTTCGACATCGTCAGACGCCTACGTTCAATGCCCGACTGTACGCGTGAGATCTGCTCATCAATCAGCTCGATCGCTGCCTTCGAGTGCGTTTCCAGGGCCCCCTTGTCGTCAGTGACCTTGGCAGCCATGCAAAGCATCTTGTGAATATCAAGTCGCTGGCCCGGATGAAGGCGGTCGTTCGATAGCAACCGAAACAAAACCGCCCGGGCATCATCAGCCCGTCCGAGTTCTATCAGCTTACAGCCGAGCCGGAACCATAGCCAAGCCCCACGCCCCAGTACCTCCTGAGTCAGCGAGAGTCGAACAGCTTCTTCGTACAATGGAAGGGACTTCGATCGCAATCCCCGCGAGTCCAGCAACGTCGCCAGTTCCAGCACACACCGCGCCTGACCCAAGTGGTCTTCGAGAGCTTCGAAACGTCCAGCTGCTTCTATGAAATCGCGGGCTGCGCCCTGAGCCTCCTGGGTGCGCGATTGCAGTTCAGCGCGCTCGAATTGCATGTTGGCAACGTGCCATTGGAAGTCTTCACCCAATTCTTCGTACTGCCGGATCGCCCGGGCGTATTCCGCCATCGCGTCGTCGAAGCGATGGTGGTCAAGGATCTTCGCGCGTGAGAAATGACAATTAGCGAATCCTTGCCGCGCGCTGACTAGCATGTCTTTGTCGCCTGTGGCGTAGGCGGCCGCGAAGCAGTCATACGCTTTATCAATTAGGCCAGCTTCGCTCCCACTCTTCTTGCCACCGCGATCGTGTTCGAGAACTGCTAGGGCCAGCAACGCCCATCCTTCGTCATCGGGCCGCCCAGCGGAGCGTGCGAGTTCGAGAGCCTTGTTAAGGGTCCCCCGGGCCTGATCCCAGTTCCGCTTGACCCGGTGAGCCTCACCCAAGAGCTGAAGCATTCTTGTGCGCTCGTGGCCCAAGGCGACGCTGGCGGCCTCCGCGATACAGCGATCAAGATCCGATAAGACTTCATCGAGATCTGCGCCATGCTGCATGCGTACGAACGCCATTTCGAGATCCGCGGTAACCACCGTCGCATCGAGCTTTGCGTGTTGTGCCCCCTGCCGAACCTCACTCCAAAGGCGAAGCGCTTCAACTTCACTACGCCGACGGCAGGCGCGCCGTGCCTGCGATATCAGATCTTCCAAAGCTGAGTCATGTTCGCCCGCGGGACTGCGTACGGTATCTTCGCCACGGCAGGATGCAAGCAATTCTTCCCGGGCCGACCGCGAATCGTGTCGCAAGTCGATATACCGGTAGCGGCGCAACGAGTCTGGAAGTTTGGAGTCCGCCAACAGAACAGGGACGAATCGTCTCGCATGATTCGTAGGATCACGGAACAGCACGGTGCTACGCTCGAGATCAACCCATCCGGAACCTAACGCCGCAGGGGAGAGGCAGAGAACCAGAACGCGGGACGTGTCGAGACCACGTTCAACGGAGAGGTAGATGTCGTCGCCTGGCTTGATGATCCAGTCGTCGAACCATACTCTCAAGCCAGCCTCCGCCAGTTCCTTGGCCAGCAGACGGACACGATCTTTGTCGCCTGAGTTGTGGCTCAAGAACACATCGAAGCTAAAGTCGCTATTGGCCATCGCAGATTCGGCAATTCAAGTGCGTTCCGGAAGGATCCAGTATAAGTCGATAACCCGCTAGAGTAGTTGGACAGCGATTACGAATGCAAATGATTAGACACTCCTCTGACGCATCACTCCCATACCGCCCAAATTTCTGGGCGGATTGTCGGCAAACCGGAAGTTGGCCAGAAACCGGCTTGCGATCAGTAAGCCGAGCCAGGTTCCCCGTGGTTGGTCTCTCGGAAACTGTCGAACACTTGGAAGCGCGCTATTCTCGGCTGAATATCGTGGCTCGCTGTGGACAGCTACAAAATCATATACAGTGCATATCCTAAGATGCAGTAAACAGATACAATTTTCTGGGTTGGCGACGATCCTGGAGTTGGCGGGTGGGATCAGAATGAAGGGGTTGCGGCTGGCGAAGTGCTATGCTTTTGCCTCGGCGGCGACTCAAGATACACGGGCCTTTTCTGGATATATGTTGGCTGACCAGCTGCCATAGTTATGGACAAGAAATGCTGTCAGTTTCGAATTGTCGCGAGCCGTCAAGGGCAAGCTCTTTGCAGATAGTCAAAGCCGCTCCCTTGCGTCGCATTCGGTCGGAAAGTACTTCGCTGGCTGCCTGAACCGAAAGAACAGCGAACGGCTGCGAGCGACGTTCGGCGCGGATGCAAGAACTGACGCGGAGAACCAAAGCCATGAAGAGCACACTGGAGCACATCCCAGCGGTCGTTGCTTTTATCGCCGTGGTCATGGGGATGAGTACGAACCCGAAGTGGGACGCGACGCAGTCGGGCCTCCACCGGGTGACGCAATTTGGATGGGCGACGGCCGCCTTGGGGATTACTGCGCTTTGTGCCTCCGGAGTGCTTACGAGAATCCGCCAAAGGGAGTTGGATCGCCAGACGACCCAGCGCAACCAGCTTCGGCGGACTGCCCACGCCGAAGTTCGGCTCGCCTTACGCCAAGTCACCTGGCCGTTCTTTTCCCTGTTCGGGGACGATTCGGAAGAGGCTGAGTTTCAGCTTGTACCCGAGAACATCGAAGAAAGCGGCAGGATGGCTTCGGTAATGCTGATCGACGTTCGCTCGAAGACCCCGGGTCTTTCCAGTACCACCTTTGAGGTACCGTGGGCGGAGGTCCTGAAGGGAAATGCTGACCGCGGAACGGAGCGGATTGACCGTGCTATGCAGATTTACGCTGCCTACGTTGAGCCCGAAGTCCTTGAAGCCCTGTCGGAACTGCGAACCAGTGAGTTTCTGGTGCGCCTTCGAACGCTTGACGACCATGCCAACAGAAACACTCACGTGGCATTCCTCGAATTCCCGTTTCCAAACCCTCCTGGCGCGAGTAATCAGATGGATTTTGGGTTCCGGCAATTTTGGGGGTTCATTCGCCGCCTTGATGCGTTACTCCAGAAGGATCCTGACCGGCTGCGGCGACGCATGTGATGGGCGGGGTAACACCGGCCAAGGGGTCCAGCCATCTCCTTGAAGCATGAACTCTTGTGCGAAATCGGCTTGCCCTAGGCCCTCTGGGCCTAAGCCAGCGGGTCTAGTACCGTGACTGCGTAAATGGTAATACGAGATAGATACTTGGCAGAGGATGGTTTTGGGTTTATTGCTGGGGCATGAATACAGACCAGGGATTACAGGTTCGGTTGTCGCCGCAGGAACGTCAGGAGTTGCATGGCTTATACTCCACAGAGGGTCGTTCCTCGGATGTTCCCGCGGGTTCTAGGCTGCTTTCTTCTTGGCCGCCCATCTCTTTTTCATCGCGTCTGAAATCCTCTTGCGCCCTGCGGCGGACATCTTTCGTCGCTTTCGGCCTCCGCGTTCGCCCTTTCCTCTGGCGTTACCCTGTAACAGACTGATGGCGTTGCTGATTCTGTCACGCCTCTCTTCCAACTCTCTCACAATTGCTTCGGTATCCATCCGGTAAGCTCCTTCGGGAGAGATTGTACAGGAAACACCAGACGGTAGTGGGCTACTTTCGAAACCGAGATGCATAAAAAGGAAAACGGACGGTATCGCAAAGCGTATTCTCGGCCATACTTCAAATTTCCATCGCCCAGCAAGAATCCCTGGCCGCCGTTTCTCAGATAAGAACTGGTGGTCTTTCTTGAGGCGTCACTGACGAATGCCACGCCGGCTTCGTCTAGCGCCCGCCCTCAACAGAAGACGATCCGTCGGTTCTGGTTTTCCGTCATCTCACTATAGTGAGGGAATTTGTGAGATGAAATCTGTTTGACTTCCACGTCATTTCACAATGTTTCCTTCAAGCGATTCTGCTGGCATTCCGGTTCCTCAACTTCGAGCAAAACGCCTCAGAATCAGAAACGACCCCACACAGGGGCCGTCTCTGAAGAGTTGAGACTCGAAGCCGACTACTGGTTTGCATTCGGAAGATTCACCTCCTGATTCAGCTCTTTCTGCAATTGCAACAGTTGCCGAAGCTGGTCAGCGCTCGGCGACGTGGAAGAGGGGCGAGGTAGCGGTGATTTCACTTCAGACTGCACCGCCGTCTTCGCCGGCTTTTGTAGGACGACGTAGATCTCCGTGCTTGCCGGTAAAGACACTACGATGTGCTCGGTGACCGAAAGTCTGGTCACCTGCTCGTCTGATGCTTGCGCGATGTTGTCGGCGGCACGCGCTCGGAGTAGATCGCTCTCGCTCAGCGATTGATTCAGGCTTCCTCGACCGGCCAACGTCGCGGTAATCTCACCTAATCCGGCGAACGAGCGCACAAGGATATTTTTTGCCGTGTTCTTACCCTCGACCTTGCCTTTCAGGGGGCGAAGTTGAAGGTCGGTCGCTGCGGCCTCCATACCAAGCAAAGATCCATCTGGCATCATCAGTGAATCAAAGCGCACGCCGATGTATCCGGATCGGTCCGCCGCCTCAAGGTGCCCAAATACCCTGGCTCCCGCCGGAACAACGATCTCGCCATTCTGCTCATAGTTGTATTCAATAACGGCGATCACCGGCGTTTGCACCGCGGTGCTCACCGCCGATTCGATCCTGGCCCTTAGTCTGGTTCCCGGCAGGAGGCCGATTCCGAGATCAAGCGGAGCGAGATTGTCTCGCGCTGCTGAACCAGGCGATGTTTGCGCGCTTTTCACAAATACCAGCGACGCCTTCTCCATCCCATCCCTCTCATTCTTGCTGTCCGCCGTAGCAATGCCAGCGCCAGGCGAGTCCATGCCTTGTCCGCTTGCTGGATAGCCTGGTGGCTGCCAGGCCTGACTGTCAAAAGACGGGATGGCGCCAAGATTCGCCGCCACCGCCTGCTCAGGATGCTTGGTTGCGGTTCGGGCAATTTCTTCCGGACCGACCGAGCCTGGGGCGCGTTGCTGTTCGGTCGACCGGCCCTCGTCATTGATCGGCAATTTGCTTTCCGTGCTCTGTGCCGCAGTTTCCGCGGTCTTCTTTGGCTGGAAGAGAGATGTCTTTCCCGCCGATGGCGAAAAATGAACAAGGCGGCCGAAAACCAATAGCAGGACAGCAACAACAATCCCGGCGCCTGCCAGCAATATGCCCGCCCTTTCTTTGAGCGATGGTTCCTGCTTGCCCTTTTCCGGCACGTAAGGCGGTTTGACGGCTCCGTTGGAAGATCCTGCGGGTTCCTCCAGCAGTCGATGCTGTGACTGTTTGTCGTCCCGTGTTACCGCGGCGTTCGAGCTATTTTGTGAAGTCTGATTCATCGTATGCCTCCAAGAATTGTGGCGGTAGCGGTAAAGGGAATCGGCAGCAGGATGGGCCTGTCTACCTGGTCGGCTTCCGCCAGTTGCAGTTCAAGTTTTTCGGTCGATTCCTTAAACGTCGGGCGTTCAAAAAGGACGACGCCATCGGCGCGCTCTCCGGGACCAAGCCGCCGAGTGGTCATGCGGTACTCCGCAATCGCAATGGGTTCGGCCTTGATTTGCTTGCCTTTGCCGCTTGCCGTGCGTCCGCTCAGTTCAATTTGGGGCGGCAGCAACTCAATCGTGCGGCTGGTGTGATTGAGAATCGAGAAACACAGGATCGTTTCGTGGCCAAATTTCAGAGACTCTCCGACCGCTGCTTGCAGTTCCTTGCCAGCCCACGGAGGAGTGGCGACCGCTTTCTGCTGCGCCAGCGCCACGGCAATTGGATCAGCCGGTTCCGAGTTTCGATGCGCGTCATCCAGACGAACTTGAGAAACCTGCCTGGTTTCCGACACAAATAAGCTTTGGTTGGCATCCGGAGTGATCAACATGCTCTTTGCCCGCCGGTACTCCAGCAGGAAATCAACCCGCGATTGAAACGCGCCCTGACCCTCGCTAATCAGGTGCAGGCTGATCTCCTGGCCCGATCTTGTAGTAATCAATGCGTTGCTCTCGGCTGGCCTTGTGGTGATTGGTTTCAGAAATACCAGTCTTGGTTCCGAATCCGAGTGTTCCGCTTTGAAATTGGCGGCGTTGCCAACCACCACCGAACTGACCTCTTCCGGTAATCTGATCGACGTGGCATAACCAGGACTCAGGTACACCGTTGTCACGGCCCCCTCCTCGATGGTCACGGTCTTCACTTCCGGCTCCGTCTTGGACGCTGTAACCTGGGACAGTCCAGAGGCTGTCGTCAGAAAAATAACAACCAACAGTGTTTTCATTGCTTTCTCCTGGGAGCGCAGTTGACTGCGCTCCGAACTTGTTTCTGCTGCTGCACCCTTGCCCGAATGCTCTGGACATACGCCACCACATCGCGGTTGGAGTATCCAAGACCATGGGCCTCGACCACACGCTCGCCCGCGTAATAGGAGGCCGCCACAAGCCGCAGATCACCGTGAAACTTGCGGTTCAGCCTAGCCAGATACCGGACTCCGCCAGAGATGTTCTGCTTTACGTCGCAGCGGTTTTGCACGCCCAGCCCTTGCGCCGTCTTGGGCATCAGTTGCATGAGCCCCACCGCGCCTTTTACCGAGACTACGCAGGTGTGCCATCCCGACTCCTGTTCAATCACAGCTCTCACGAATTCAAGGGGAAGACCGTAATGTTTGGCATAGGCGGCGGCATAATATTCGGATTCCAGCCGCGAGACCGGGCACGATTGAGCTAGACCGGAGCCGGCCGAAAGAAGCGCAATCAACAGGAGAATCCTGGTCATTCGTTTGTCGCCTCCGCGCTGTATTGCCGTGCGTCATAAATTAAACTTGCGAAGCCGTCCCGCAGCAGGAGCTTCTTGCGGTCCGCTTCCGTCTTAGCCAGCAGCGGCAGCAGGATGTCTCGCATTTCCGGGGTGATTTGGTCTCTGCCCAACGTTTCGAGAGCTTGTGATAGGTCAAGCATCTCCGAGATTGACGGCGGCTTCTCCAGGCTCCAGCCACGCAAGGCCTTAGCGAGGCCAGCCATTCCGCGATGAAACCCCGGGCTCTGCTTGGGGGTGCGCAGTTGGAGAATCTTGGCTTCCCGTTCCGGGGTGGGATGTTCGATTCGCAGATAGAAGCTCCGCCGCCTCAGCGGGTCGCCGATCCTGCGTTCCTCGTTGGATGTCAAAATGACAAACGGAATCGTTTCCGCCCTGATGACACCCAGTTTGGGGACGCTTAACTGCCAGACACTGAGCACCTCCAGCAACATGGCCTCAAACGCCTGGTTTACCTTGTCCAGCTCATCGATCAGCAGTACACACGGTTTCTTGTATTGGAGCGCCCGGAGCAAGGGGCCGGCGCTGAAGAATCTCTGGCTATGCAGCTCTTCCTTGACTGCCTCCCAATCCATTTGTCCGGACTTGGAGCGTAACTCCACGGCAAGCCGCTGCAGGGCTTCGTCGAATTTGCCAATGGCCTTCTCTTCGTTGATACCCTCAAAGCATTGCAATCGTTCAACTTCCGCGTTGGTCGCCTTGGCGACCGCATAAGCCAGTTCCGTCTTGCCACTACCCGGAGGCCCTTCCAGCAAAATGGGCTTGTTCAGCTTTGCGGCCAGGTAAACGGTGGTGGTCGTCACTTGGTCGGTGATGTATCCGGTTAGGAACAATCCCGTCTGCACGTCTTCCACGGACAAGAACACACCGGTCTCCTCTGGCTCAACACCAAGCAATCAAACCTGTCTGAGCCGAGAAGAACCTACGCTGGAATCAAAACTCGGTCAAATCGCCCGCAAAAGCTGGGCTTTTGACCGAAGTTGCAAATGGGGTTACAAAGAAACGTGTTGGAGGTAGAAGCCCAGATGAACTCACTAAGCAACTCGAAACGGACTCCCCCGAAACCAAACCCCGAAGGTTCGACGGAATTGGCCTCGAGGGTGGCAGCCAAGCCTCATGCCATAAAAGCCCAAGATGTGGCCCAATTGCTCGGCGTTACGCGCCAGCATATTTACAAGCTCGCGGCCAAAGGGCTCATCCCGTCCTTCCGGGTAGGGACGGCGGTGCGGTTTGACCCGGCGGCAGTGGCTGCCTGGCTCGGAGGAAAGATGCTACCTCGTGCCGTCGGCGTCACGGACAAGATCAAGATTGCTGTGTAGCGAGACATATTGCGCAATCGATCCGGCGTTGGCCTTAAGCAGCGCATCTTTGGTGTGCATGCCTTTGAGGTAGACCATCGTGGACTGTATGTCGCGGTGTCCCATCCAGCTTTGAAGGGTCCTGATGTCGACGCCGTGCCGCAGGTGCTCGGTGGCAAACGTATGCCGGAATTTATGAAGAAAGAAGTTCCGGCAGTATGGACCTGCGCAACATCGGTTCCCGTGCTTGGTGATGCACTGGCCGCAATTCAGCTTGGCCCGCTCCGCGACACGCTTCACGATCATGTCATTTTCGCTGTTCGGATTTCCTCGGGTATTCGGAAACACCAGCATGGCGGGTTGCGCGTCGCGGATCTCCTTCAGCCTGCGCAATTGTTCGATCAGCGCTGAGGGGAGCGGCACGCTGCGCTCTTCGTGGTTCTTCGGCTGGAAACCCCAGACCGGTTTCGTAGTCACGCGCACGATTGAGTTGCGAAAATCAAGATCCCGCCACGTCAGGAACCGGACCTCGCGGTCGCGAAACCCGGACGCCAGAAGGAACTTCAAAAAGATCCCCTCATCGGCCGTGGCATAGGCAATTATGGCTTCGACTTCCTCCGCTTCATAGATGGGACGGATGGTCTCGACATACGTGGGCCAGTCATTGGATTCGATCAGCCTGGCCTTGCCGTGCCGTTTGAATAATTGCAGAACGACTACCAGTTTGTCATACACGGTACGGTTGCCCAGGCCTTTCTTATGACAGAGCGCGATGAAGTCAAGAATGTCCTGGCGGGTGACGTCCTCCACGTGAGTCTTGCGGTAGGACTCGCGCAGCAGGGTGTCGAGAGTGTAGCGATAGGTAAGAAACGTCCGGGGGCTGAGACGCGCCTCGACGAAATCGAGGTAACGTTCGATCGCGTCTGACATCGTTGTCTTGGCCGCATCCGGCGGCGCTGGCGAATCCGGCTTGAGGAGCCCCGCCTTCAGCGCGTCCAGTTCGATGGATTTGCGGCGGGCCGCCTGGGCTACGTGCTCAAAATCACCGACCGCCTGACGGCGGCGCTTACCGGCCTGGTACCACTCAACGTAGTACTGCCCCTCGGGATGATGCTCGTCCCGGCCGGCAATGCGAACGTGGTCGCGGACGATCTTGCCGTTGCGTTCAATGACAGGAACCAATTTCCAGCATTGACCGACCCGAATTTTCTTAAGGATGTTGACTCGTTCCGCGTACTGTCTAGATTTTCCCATGTCCATTCTCCTTTGAACGGAAAACGGACTCTAGCCTGGGTCGCAAACTCGGTCAAATGAGATTAGTTGGACACCAAGTTGGACACCAAAGAAGGTAAGTTGATGAAAATGAAGGAAAGCGCTTGGAAGGCAGCGTTCTAACCAACTGAACTACNNAACTACGTCCCCACTTTGTTTTCAACGGGTTAGTGGAAACCCGGGTGCTTTGTCTTTTTATGAATTCTGGCCAGTTTCAGCTGTGGCAAGTGACTCATCCCAGAACATCTGTCCCTGCTCTGTGTGTAAATTGTAGCAGACTCGTTCGCAGATGCCCATCACCGCTTGATCCGGTGGATCGCTCCGGAGTCGACCGTGGCTCCAGTGCGCGAGATGGTTTGGAAATACATATCGTCGCCTGCAACCTCGACCAGCATGAAAGAGCGGTCGGTGTCGAACCCCTTGTCGGTGATGGCGGTGTGGCTGAGGTCGCCGGGACGCAGCTCTCCGGAAGCGCCTTCGAGGAAATAGTAGATGCCCTGCTGCGGATGGATGCGCTCATACACGTGGTCGTGGCCGGAGAATACGGCGTCCACGCCGTACTTGATGAACAGCGGCTC
>PLJN01000068.1:0-239 GCA_003140235.1 Acidobacteriaceae bacterium | reverse complement strand
TGCTTGGGGTCCATGTAATTGCTGTTCAAGGCAAAAAAGCGTACGTTGCCTTTTTTGTATGTGTAGTAGGCCTCGCCGTTCATGTTGAAAGGTTTGTAGGAAGCTTCATTGGGGTTGTCGTGGTTTCCCAGCGACGCGTAAAACTTTACGCCGCCATCCAGGAGGGGCTTATAGGGCACTGCGAATTTTTTCTCATAATCGGCCGGCTTACTGCCTCCGTAAATGTTGTCGCCCAGCAT
>PLJN01000059.1:10114-72944 GCA_003140235.1 Acidobacteriaceae bacterium | reverse complement strand
ACGGCCTCGCCGAAGACGATTGGTCCGGCTGGCGGAAACTGACTGACGAATTGGGCGACAAAATTCAACTTGTAGGCGATGACCTCTTTGTTACCAATGTCGAGCGGCTCACTCGCGGCATTAACGAGGGAGCCGCGAATTCCATCCTGATCAAAGTCAANNGAGGACACCACCATCGCCGACCTGGCGGTCGCCACCGCCTGCGGCCAGATCAAGTCCGGCTCGCTGTCCCGGTCCGACCGCCTTGCCAAATACAACCAACTCCTGCGCATCGAAGAAGAACTCGGCGAATCCGCAAAGTTCCTGGGACTCGAAGCTCTCAACTACGGCGGCGATTTGGGAAAGATCAGATAAACGAAAAGCGTGAGGGCCTCGGCGTGAGGTCCCCACACAATTCATTCAAAACTTACGGTTGCTCTGGATCATCCTCGTCTTCAGTGTCCTGGTCCATGTTTCCTGACGCTGCACCCGCAGCGCCTTCCGGCTTGATCTGAATGGGTTCTCCGGCAAACAGCGTCACGGACCCGCGCTCCGCGGCCTTCTTGTTGAAAGCCACTACGTCTGTGTTCAAAAACGCGTTGATTCTCTGCAGTGTGTCTTCCAGTTGTTTGCGGACAGCCACGGCTTCTTCGATCTGTATTTCTTTCGGCGCTTCGCCAAACCCGCCCATCACGCCGCGCATCGCACCTTGCAGACGATTTTGGAAACGCTGGAGATAATGAATATCGTCCTGGCTGCCGGGTTGAATTTCACCGTTGTAAAGCGGTTCCTGCAGCGCGGTGATTTTCTTGTCCAGCGCGCGCGCTTCTTCCATGATCGGCTTGTAGGAAGCATTGGTGGTGCCATCTGGAGTTTCCTCTGCGCCCAGCACTTCCTGCATGGTAGTGATTTGTTTGTGCAAGCTGTTCAGCCGGTTCAGCGCCGTGTGCAAGGCGGACACTTCGTCCCGCAGCTCAAGACCGAGCTTCAACTGCGCGCGCATGGCTTCGGATTCAAATTTGAAGCGCGGATCAGTCTGAACTTCCACCGTCTGCGTTTCGGTTTTCCCTTGCACGGTCACGGACACTTTGTATGTGCCGGGTAGGGCGGTAGGTCCGGTGCTGGGATCAAAGAAAACTTCCTCTTCGTCGCCGCGTTCGGGCGCCGGCAGGAAGTTCAGCCGCTTGGGACCGTCATAGCGCAGGTTCCAGGCCACGCGGTTGATGCCGAACTTGGTCGGCCCGTACATGGTGCGAATTACCTGGCCGGTGCTGTCGGCAACGGTGATCTTCACCGCTGTCTCACCGGCTGCGCGGCGGCGCCCCGGACGGTCCGCGTTCTCTTTGATTTCGGTAGGCAGGTAATAAGTAATGGCAGCGCCGCTCAGCGGGTTAGGAGCAACGTATCCGCCGGAAGCGAAGCCGTGCTTGTTCCACGCATGCCAGTTGACCGCCGGCGGGTTGGGGAACAAATGAAAGTCGCTCTTGGCAAACGCTTCTTCGAGCGCCGTGATGTCATCCAGCACGAATAGGCCGCGGCCGTGCGTAGCTACGACCAGATCATGAGTTTTCTTGATGAACTTGATGTCATAGACCGGCGCGGTTGGGAAGTTGTTCTTCAGCGCTGTCCAATGAGCGCCGTCGTCGCTTGAGTAGAACAAACCGGTGTCGGTGCCCAACACCAGAAAGCCCTTGTGGTTGGGATTCTCACGAATCACACGCGCCGGGTCGTCTTGTGGCAGCCCTTGATTAATTGACGTCCAAGTCTTGCCGCCGTCGTGGGTTTTGAAAACATACGGTTTGTTGTTTTCAACTTCGTGGAAATCCACGGCCGCGTAAGCCGAGTTCACGTCGCTGGGCGAAGCTTCAATTTGCTGCAAGCGTCCCCACTGCGGCAGGTTTGGAATGTTCGTTGTAACGTTGTCCCAGTGCTGGCCGCCGTCACGTGTGACTTGAATCACGCCATCGTCGGTGCCAGCCCAAATGGTTTTGGGATCAAGCGGAGAAATCGAGAAAGAAAGAATCGCGCCGACGGTCTCTGCGCCGCTCAGGTCCAGCCAGATCGGACCGCCGCTGCTTTGCTGTTTGGTTTTGTCGTTGCGGGTGAGGTCAGGACTGATCGGCGCCCAATGCGCGCCGCCGTCCGTGGACTTGAACAGCACGTTGCCGCCGAGATAAACCTCGTTGGGATCGGTCGCGGAAACGCCGATCGGCGAAGTCCAGTTGAAACGATACTTCAGGTCCGACGGCTTCATCGACTGCACGCCCTGCAAATACGGGCGAATCGAATTGGACATCCCCGTTTCATTATTCAGCCGCTGGATCGACCCATTTTGCGAATCGGTATAGATCACGTGCGTGCCTTTGCCGCGCGCCGGTACAACATATTCGCCGTCGCCGCCGGTCACGGTGTACCAGTCAAACCCGGTAATGCCGCCGCGGCTCAGGCTGTTCGAAGGTCCGCACCAGCCATTGTTGTCCTGGAGTCCGCCGCACAGGTTGTACGGGCTCTCATCGTCCTGGGCAACGGAGTAGAACTGCTCAATCGGCAGGTTGTCGAGATAGCGCCAGGTGCGGCCCGCGTCCGCGCTGATGTAGACGCCGCCGTCGTTGCCGTTGATGATCCGGTTGGGATCTTCCGGATCAATCCACATCGCGTGGTGATCAACGTGGACGCGCGCCGAAGTGTTGCGCGCCGTCTTGCCACCGTCGTCCGAGACCATGATGTTGAACGAGAGAAAATAGATTTTATTTTCTTCTCGGGGAGCAACCACCAACTCACTGAAGTAAAAACCACGCGCCGCAAGATTGTGATTGTTGCTCACCATCTTCCAGTGGTCGCCCAGGTCGGTGGTATCGTAGAGCGTGCCTTTCTTGTTCTCCACCAGCGCATAAATGTGCCGCGGATTGCTCGGTGCCGCGCCCAGGCCAATGCGCCCGGTCGCGCCATCCGGTAGGCCTTCAGTAAGTTTCTTCCAGGTATTGCCGCCGTCCACGGAGCGGAAAATGCCGCCGGTGGTTCCGCCGCTTTCGAGCGCCCACGGATAGCGGCGAATGCGCCACATTCCGGCAAACAGCACCAGAGAATTGCCCGGCTCCATCACCAGTGAGCTTGCGCCGGTCTCTTCGTCCACAAACAGGACTTTCTTCCAGCTGGCGCCGCCATCGGTGGTGCGGAAGACGCCGCGGTCGGCGTTCGGTCCCCAGGCGTGTCCCTGGACAGCGACAAAAACCGTATTGGGATCATGGGGATCAATCACGATGTTCGAAATCTGTCCCGCATCGCGCAGCCCCATAAACTTCCATGTGGTGCCGGCGTCGGGAGAGAAGTAGACGCCTTTGCCGGTAACCACATCGTTGCGAATATTCTTTTCCCCGGTCCCCACCCAAACCAGGTTGGGATTCGAAGGAGCCAAGGCAATCGCGCCTATGGAAGCAGTCGACTCTTTTTCAAAAATGGCTTTCCAGGATAGTCCGCCGTCTTGTGTCATGAACACACCGCCGCCCGCCGCGCCGGCGTAATAGATGCCGGGCTTGCTGGGAATTCCAACCACGGACGTGATGCGTCCACCGCCTACAGCGGGACCAAGGTTGCGGAACTTCATGTTCTCCAAAGGGTCTTTCCCCTTGGTGTCATCGGTTTTTTGCTCTTGCGCGGTAAGCGCTGAGGTTGCCATAAAGGCCATAACCACTAAAATGGACATCAGTTTCAACAGTGTTTTCATAAAACAGCTCCCAGGAATCAAATATCCAACCGCGAATCATACCGCAAAATGCAGGCCGAGGGTGCAAGTGCCCCAAATGCCGCGCATGCTGAGGGTCACAGATATTCCCCGCAATCCGCTTGGCCGCCCGGTTTTCCTGGTTTTGGGCCCGGCTAATTGCTAAGTGCTAACCTGTCCCGGCGTGCCGTGGATTGCTAACGCTGTTTTTAAAGGACGGAGACAAGAGCAATCATCTCCATGCACCAAGCGCCATCGGCGCGACCACAGGTTAGACCACGGTGGAGCCGCTCCTAGCGGCGTAACCGTGGGTATGGAATGGAAAAGATTTCAGAGCGCCGTAGGCGCGACACAGAGCTGGTCTTCACCGCGCGGCCACAGCAGGGATGAGGCATCCGCGATGACCTGTCAATTCGCTTTATTCAGATCCACATCAATATCTGCTTCCTTAATCTCCTTCGCAAGTTTTAGCCGCCAATCACCCTCGTAAGATAACCACAGCACTCCGTGCAAATCTGACGGCAATTCGACATCGCCAGTGTGCAGTGCACAGACCTTTCCCCGGCCCAGCTTGCCTATGAAATACCCAAGTTCCAAGACGACATTTTGCCTTGCTCTAGGCTTCATTTCTCCGTCTTTCGGGCCGCCAACGTCATCAGGTGACAGAAGAACGACAGCAAAGCCGACCTCACTAGAGTGAGCTTCAAATTTTTCGATAATGGTGCGTCCCTTGTTTGCCTGTTCGTGCAAGATGATGGGTTTCAGATCGAGTTTCTCCAAAAAGCGCGCAACAGATTGCTTCATCGCCTCATCGTGGCCGTGAACGACAAATACTGCACGTAAGTTCATGCTTTGTACCCCGCTTAGGTTTCCGCTCGTTACCTTCTCGCTCTCGTATTCTGCTTTCCGTCTTGATTCATACTCCGTAACTAATTTGTCCGTGGGTAGCCCTATTCCCGGAGCATCATTCGTCTTGTCGAGCAAACCCTGCTGAGCAAATCGCCAAATGTTACGCCTTATATCCGTAGCAGTGACTCCCAAATATTCCAAATCCTGCGGGAGATCGAATCGCACTACGTGGCGTTGAAAATTCTCATTGAATCGGCATCCCAGCCAGTACGCTTGGTTGATGATGAACTGCTGCGCTTGTTCATCGTTTGCTGGTGGCTGCAGCTGGAAGTCAGATTTCTTGAGGAGCAGTTCCTTATATCTGGCTTCATCAAAGGGTGCGTCGAAACTAAAAGCCCCAGAATCAAGGGCACGTCGGATTACGTTTAAAAGGACCACGTCAAGACGCGAATCATAATTTTCATCATAGCCGGTCTTCGGGCCGCCTCTGAACAACATTACGAGGCGCTCACCCCTTTTCTTTGCCAGATCATCAAGCTTAAACAGATAATACGCACCGCTGTGCTCTTGCGCGGTCTCCTCCCGCTCAAAAACAAGCTGGAAGCATTCGCCACTTAGAGTCACAACTTTTATGGACCGTTGCTTTTCGCTGTCCGCAACGACGGCAGATTCATTCGACTTGGCTTCCTCGGCGCGGCCCAGGCCGATCAGCAATTCGGCTTCATCCGCCGGCAACTCCACGATTTCACCGTGGAACTTGTCGCCTAAGGAAGTCTGGACACCGGACTTCTTTGGTTCAGGGTTTCCCGGATGAGCCAGGATTCTTACGCTTACCGGGGGTTTGTCTTTGGGGGCCATGATTTTTCCTCTCAATTGCAAAAATTCTCTCTTACGCCAGCGCGTCCTTGATCACGCTGAACGCCGCGACATAGCGCAGGTTGGTGTCAGCCATCTCGAACGACACCAGCCGGATCATGGCCTGACCGGCCAGCGTGAACGGATCGGCCAGCAGCTCCATGATGTTCTGTTTCGGCGTCGCTCCCAATCGGTGAGATAACTCGAGAGCGCTTCGATTTGCTGTCTGGCGAATTCAGTGTCGCAATACTTCGTGCTGCTGTATTGGACATCTCCGGAATCGCCACCGTATGGCCTAGGACGAACACTGATAACCTTGGGCTTGATCTTGTCAGGCGGAATGCGGAAGTCGTTTAGAAATTCTCCAGATGCAACTGCGAGGTCTTGGACAAGTGAGTGGTAGTCTTTGATCTTTTCTTCGTCGAAAAAGCTGGGTAAATTTTTGCGGTAGGCCTGAAACCGCGCCCAAGCCGATGCCCATTGTTTTTCATTGTTCATCGGCAGCCCACCTCTCGTTAAATGTTGCGTCAAATCGTCGATATCACAACGTGTGTTTTTCTGTTGCCGCTCACAAACAATAGTGAGTCCTTGACCAAAATCCGCAAAGTAGCAATCCAGTTATAGCCTTGCCCATTCCTGAAGGCCTCTTTTTAATGTACAACAACCAAGCGCTCCAAGCCTGATACAAGCGTATTCGGAAAACAAACTGTAAATCAGCCAATCTATTTGCTGTTCCTTTTTTCCCCGTCTTCCGGCATCATGGCTTGTTTCAGTAAGAAAGGACCCACCCGGCATGGCGAACCAAGAGCACCTCAAGATACTCAAGCAGGGCGTCGAGGCTTGGAATAAGTGGCGAGGAGAAGACCCCGAAACGCTTCCGGATCTCAGTCGGGCGGACTTAGGAAGGGCGAGCTTAGGAGGGGCGAACCTAGCTTGGACGGATCTGTGCGGAGTGAATCTCGGCGATGCGGACCTTAACGAGGCGAATCTCATCTGTACGAATCTCAACTGGGCAAACCTCAGCAGGGCGAACCTCAGTAGGGTGACACTCGGGCTGGCAAACCTTATGCATGCAAATCTCGGTGGGGCGGTCCTCAATTCAGCGTACCTCAACGAGACGGCCCTTAACGAGGCAAACCTAATACAGACAAATCTCGTTGGGACTATCCTTAGTCGAGTATTTCTACGCGGGGCAAAGATTAGCGGCGCCGTCCTTAGCCGTACCATTTTGGCAGATGTTGACTTAAGTTGCGTTCAGGGGCTTGAAGCAGTTAGGCACGAAGGCCCTTCGGAAATAAGCATTAGCACGATCTATCGCTCCGGAGGCAAGATTCCAGTCCAATTCCTGCGTGGCGCTGGCGTTCCCGACAACTTTATCGAGTTCATGAGCTCGCTGGTTGGAACAGCCTTCGACTTTTACTCCTGCTTCATCAGCTATTCGACCAAGAACCAGGAATTCGCTGATCGGTTGTACGCTGACCTCCAGGCCAAGGGCGTTCGTTGCTGGTTCGCGCCTCATAACGTCCAGGGAGGTAAAAAGCTCCACGAACAGATCGATACTGCCATTCGCCTGCATGAGCGCCTGCTGTTGATCCTTTCACCGGACAGCATTAACAGCGAGTGGGTGAAGACCGAGATCGCCAAAGCGCGCAAACGTGAGATCAAAGAGGGCAAACGGGTCCTGTTTCCCATTCGTCTGAATATTTCTTTCAAGGAACTTGAGGAGTGGGAATGCTTCGACGCCGACCGCGGCAAGGACTCAGCCCGCGAAATCCGCGAGTACTACATCCCGGATTTCACCCAGTGGAAGGACCACGACCAATATCAGAAGGAGTTCGACAAATTGCTGCGGGATTTGAAGAAGGGAACCGCGACCCTGTCCTAGCGAGAGAAGGATTATCAGCATGGCTAACGAAGAGCATCTCAGAATACTCAAGCAGGGCATCGCAGATTGGAACAACTGGCGCGCGAGAAGCCCCGAGGTGGCTCCTGATCTCACATGGGCGCGCCTCATAGGGGTGTATCTCGTACGGGCGGACTTCAGGGGGGCGCAGCTCGGCGGGGCGAGTTTCGATGGCGCAACGCTTAGCGAGGCGAACTTCAATGGTGCGGATCTCAGATCAGTCGACTTCTGGGGGCGTTCCTTCAAGGGGCGCATCTCAGTGCGAATCTTATTGGGGCTCATTTCAATGGGGCATTTCTTATTGGGGCCAGCCTTCGCGGGGCAAACCTCGGCGATGCGGATCTCAGCGAGGCAACTCTCAGTAAAGCAGACTTCAGTGAAGCGACAGTGGGTTACACGAATTTCGGAAATGTGGACCTGAGCACCGTAAAGGGAATCGAAACGATAAAGCATCACGGCCCCTCCCTAATCGGAATCGATACCGTCTATCGCTCCCAAGGCAACATCCCAGAGATCTTCTTGCGAGGCGCCGGCGTTCCCGAGCCGTTCATCGTCAATATGAAGTCGCTGGTGGCGGCCATGTCACCCATCGAGTTCTATTCCTGCTTCATCAGTTATTCGACCGAAGACCAGGACTTCGCCGACCGTCTCTACGCTGACCTGCAGGCCAAGGGAGTGCGCTGCTGGTTTGCGCCCGAGGACCTGAAAATTGGCGACCCATTCCGTCAGCGCATTGATGATGCCATTCGCCGGTATGACAAACTGCTGGTGGTGCTTTCGGAGACATCCGTGGCGAGTACCTGGGTGGAGAGCGAAGTGGAAGCAGCGTTGGAACGGGAACGCAGACCCGATGGCGGGGTTGTATTGTTTCCCATTCGCCTTGACGACGCGGTGATGCAGACCAGCCAGGCGTGGGCCGCAGACATTCGCCGCAAGCGTCATATGGGGGACTTCACGCGCTGGCACGACCACGACTCGTATCAGAAGGCGTTTCAGCGTTTGCTGCGCGATCTGCAAGGCGAAAAGAGCGAGCCACCTACGTAAGAGCCTGTGTCGCGCCTATGGCGCTCGGAATTTTGGGATAACGGTTCCCAGGGTACGCCGCCGTCGCGGCTCCACCCTGGGCTAACCTTTTGTCGCGCCTCTGGCGCTCGGTGCATTTGGATATGCTTTGGTCTATGTTCGACACGATCAGAGGACCATGGCTAAAGCCAAAACCAAGTGATTGCGTTTCTCGTCACAGCTTTTAAAAGGCCGTTCTTCCACCCGAGGCTTCCTCCACATTTTTTAGTAGACACGCTACACAACATGTGGTAGTGTGTCTACACAATGAGCCGAAAATCACCGCCGCGCGTAGAGCTTCTGCAAGGGACGCTGGACGTCCTGATCCTCCGGACGCTGCTGACCGGACCAACCCACGGCCACGCAATTGCCAAACACATTCAGCGAACGTCGGAAGACCTGCTCCAGGTTGAGACCGGCTCGTTGTATCCGGCGCTCCACCGGCTGGAAGCCAAGGGATGGATTGCGGCTTCGTGGGAACTTTCCGACAAAGGGAAGCGGGCTAAATATTATCACCTCACTCCGCAGGGGCGGAAGCACCTGGCCAGCGAACATTCGAAATGGGACGCGTTCGCCCGCGCCATGGGGCTGATCTTGAATCCGGGAGACCAGGAGGCGTGATGAGTTCGTTTTTCCGCAAATTGAACTGGTTGCTGCAATGCGGCCGCAAGGAAGCTGAACTCCGCGAAGAGCTTGAGTTCCATCTGGATGCGGAAGCAGAGGAGGGCAAAGAAGCCGGGTTGGCCCAGGAGCAGGCGAAATGGGCAGCGCATCGCGACCTCGGGAATACCACTCTCTTGCAAGAGAATGTCCGTGCCGTTTGGATTTGGACATTTTGGGAACATTTGGTGCAAGACGTTCGCTACGCCGTACGCATGATGGCGGGCAACAAAACCTTTAGCACTCTTGCGGTTCTGTCACTCGCGCTGGGCATTGGGGCCAACACTGCGATCTATAGCTTTATGGATTCGATCCTGCTGCGCTCGCTTCCGGTTTCCGATCCTGCTTCTCTGGTCGTGTTGAAGTGGCACAGCAGGGCTCCCGACCCAAACGAGGGAACAGAAGGGAAACCCGCTCACGTCATGCACTCCATGAATGGCTCCGCTGATGCCGATCCCAAGTTGGGACTTGTCGCGCCCATTTTCCCGTTTCCCGCTTTCGAAGTTCTCCAGAAGAACGACTCAGTATTATCGAGCGTGTTTGCCTACCGCCCGGCCCGAGATCTCAACGTGATGGTCAAAGGGCAAGCGGACATTACCCAGGGCGAATACGTGTCTGGCGATTACTTTCGCGGTCTTCAGATTGCTCCCGCAGCAGGACGGCTGATTATCCTAGACGACGATCGAGTTGAATCGCCGGCGGTCGCGGTCGTCAGCATGAAGTTCAGTCAAAAGCGTTTCGGGTCCGCTGCGAACGCTGCGGGGCAAACAATTCTGATCAACAATGTCCCGCTTACGGTGGTGGGAGTTACGCCGCCTGAATTTTTCGGCATTGATCCCGCAGCAGCTCCGGACCTATATCTTCCGCTGCATAGCAACGTGTTACTGGAAGCCGCTAATCCATTCGGCACACGGGCCAACACGTATCTCGCCCAGAATGAGTACTGGATCGAGATGATGGCCCGCTTGCGTCCCGGCGTCAGCATAACGCAAGCGCAAGCTGCTCTAGCGCCGCAGTTTCACCAATGGGTGGACAGCACCGCAAGCAACGACATCGAGCGGGCGAATCTTCCCACGCTTCTCGTCCAGCAAGGCGGGGGCGGATTGGAGTCTCTGCGCCGCCAGTACTCGAAGCCGCTGTACTTCCTGATGACGCTGGTAGGACTGATTCTGGCCATTGCTTGCGCCAATATCGCCAACCTGTTGTTGGCACGCGCCACTGCGCGGCGAGGCGAAATGGCGTTACGCCTGAGTCTGGGCGCAGGCCGGCTCCGGCTGGTGCGGCAACTGCTGACGGAGAGCGTTATGCTGGCCTCCTTCGGTGGATTGCTGGGAATCTTGTTCGCGGTCTGGGGCATCCGCCTGCTGACTCTGTTGTTGGCCAACGGCCAGACTGATTTCACCTTGCATGCGAATTTGAACTGGCATGTACTCGGTGTGGCAGCAGCGCTTTCCATTTCGACCGGAGTGCTGTTTGGTCTGGCTCCGGCGCTGCAGTCAACCCGGGTGGACGTTGTGCCGGCCCTCAAGAAACTTCGGGCCAGTGAATCACGGTCACGCGTCCGTCTGAGTCTGAGCCGCGTGCTGGTGGTGTTGCAAATTGCGTTGTCGCTGCTGATGCTGGTAGCCGCCGGACTTTTTGGGCGGACGCTCTCCAACCTGCAGTCTGTCGAGACAGGATTCAATCGCGAAAACGTTTTGCTGTTCCACTTGAATGCCCGGCAGGCCGGACACAGGGAAACGGAGATTATCTCGTTCTACAAAGATCTGCAGGAACGATTCCGCACAGTGCCGGGAGTTCGTAACGTGAGTCTCGCGAATTATCCCCTGATCGGCTGGGGCCATTGGGGCACGAATATCAGCGTGTCCGACAAACCGGTCCCGCGCACCGTGTTTCTAACTGTCGGACCTGAATTCTTTACGACCATGCAGATTCCCATAGTGCTAGGCCGTGGAATCGGCGAACGCGATCAGCCCGGCTCACCGGCCGTGGTGGTAGTCAGTGAACTGTTTGCCAAGACCAGCTTTGGCAACGAAAATCCTGTGGGACATCACCTCACGTTTGGAGGAGGCGGTAGCAGCATTCCGGCGCGCGACATGGAAATCGTCGGCGTGACCAGGAATGCGCGTTATGGCGACCTGAAGCATGACACTCCTCCGGTTGTGTATGTTGCGTATAACCAGAATCCGATGCCCGTAGACGAGATGACCTACACATTGCGTACCGCCGGCGACCCGCTCGCGTATGTGAACACAGTGCGTGAAATTGTCCACCGGGCGGACGCTCGCGTGCCCGTTGACCAGGTAAGGACCCAGGCCGCGGAAATTGATCAGACCATCAATCAGGAAATTATTTTTGCAAGACTTTGTACGGCGTTTGCCGTCCTCGCGCTGATGATTGCTGCCGTGGGTCTCTACGGGACTATGTCCTACAACGTCGCGCGGCGCACCGGCGAGATCGGCATTCGCATGGCCCTCGGTGCGCAGCGTGGCACTGTGATCTGGATGGTGCTGCGGGAGGTCCTGATATTGGCGGCCGTGGGGCTGGCGATCAGTGTGCCGGCGGCGTTCTTAACGTCAAAGCTTGTCGAGTCTTTTCTTTTCGGCATGAAGCCCAATGATCCGCTGGCGATGACGCTGGCCGTTGCGACCCTGCTCAGCGCCGCTCTGCTCGCCGGCTACTTGCCCGCGCGGAAGGCGTCACGAATTGATCCGATGATCGCCCTACGGCACGAGTGAAGCTGGCTTTTTTACATTGCGGGTTTCTTGGGGACCTTGGCGCCCTTCGCCCGGGCTTCAGAGAGACCGATAGCAACGGCCTGCTCACGGCTCTTTACCTTGGCGCCGCTGCCGGAGCGTAACGTGCCCTTTTTCTTGCGGTGCATAGCGCTCTTGACCCACTTGCCAGCGGCTTTGCCATATTTGCGGCTTCCGGATTTCTTCCGTGAACTGGATTTTTTCGTAGTCATAGTTACCTCTACTTCACTGTGTCAGACGCGCCCGGTTTTGACAACTGGTTGCTCAAAACAATTCCCCACAAATCACTACAAATCTTGAGACTCAAAATCGGAATACCAGCAGTACGATGGTCGTCATCATGATGGTGAAACCGATATTGCTTTGCGTATTGACGATGGCGCTGGTAGGGACTGGCGCTCTGGGGCAGGCGTGTGAGCGTACTTTGACAATCACTGGCGGTGGCACAGGACTCGGAGCCGGCGACTTTGAGGCGACCTTGGGTAAACAGATATTGACAATCACCAAGGTCGAACCGATTCGCAGCAGCAGGATATTAGTACTGGTCGCGGCCAATTCCTTCCGCTTAGGGCGTCAAGCAGACTTTGAACGTCTGATTGACCGGCTCGGGAGCATCGACGCGATACCCGCGAACGTATCGCTGGCTTACGGTCTGTATGCAGAGAAGATGGTTCTTTCCGGCCGTTTCACTTCTGATCCCAAGGAACTGCGTGCCAGCTTGGATGAGCTAGTCAGGCAAGCGAAAACAGGCGCACTTGGCAAGAGTACCAGGGCAAACTCTTTAATGGGGCAAGCATTCGAATTCTTCCAGCAACCTCGACCAGGTGATGCCGTCATTTTGATTTCTTATAGCAACGGATCGGGAGGTCAGGGCGCATGGCTAAAGCTGCGTTTTCTCGAAAGTGGGCTCCGGCTGTTTGTTCTGCTTATCTACAATCCGGATTTGGAACTCTACAATATTCCGGGCTCTTACCTGGCGGAGGGCACAGGAGGGTGGATGATGTTTCTGGGCAGGACCGGGACGACCAAGAAGGAGGAAGAGGCAAGTTGGCTAGGCCAGCGAAACTTCTGGTTGCACAGCATCCCCACGGGTTATCTGGTTACAGTTGCGATACCGGACGGAACTCGAGCGAAAGAATTTAGCTGGCGCGTGAAGACCAAGTGGGGAGTGCTGCCGTACCCAGATCTCCTGCTGTGTGATAACACGACAAAAGACAAAGACAGAGTTGCCACCGCAGTGCAGCCCCGCTATTGACGGCGGATTTGCAGAGGTTCGAACTCGAAGATGAAGACCATGACGATGAAACCGATACTACTTTGCGTATTGACGATGACGCTGACAGTGACTGGCCTACTGGCACAGACGTGCGAGCGCACGTTCACGGTCAGCGGTAGCTTTGTTCCATCGGTCATTCAAGCCGGCGACATTGAGGCGACGTTAGGTAAGCAGACATTGACTATTACCAGGGTCGAACCGATCCGCAGCAGCAGGATATTGATCTTTATCGTGGCGGACTTCAGCAGGTTGCGCAAGGACAAGAGTCTCGAACGGCTGTCGAACAGGCTCGCGGCCATAGATGCCATTCCGGCAAATGTGGCAATGGCCTACGGAATCCGGTGGAACGGGAAGGTCGCTTTTTCCGGTCCTTTTACCTCTGATCCCCAGGAGTTGCGAAGCGGCTGGCAGAAATTGGTTTCAGGTTCTGTCAAGCGATCTTCCGGTCCCGCTGGCATGCGTGTGGCGGTGGAGTTTTTTGGGCCGCCTCAGCCCGGCGACACCGTGGTCGCACTCGTACCGGTCTGGTCGAACGTGTATGCGTGGAGAGAATTTTTTCTGGAGAAGAGTATTAGACTGTTCTTTTTGTCTTTCAACTTTAAGCCTGGGGACTTCCCCCTTCAAGACTTCACGGCACCTGCTTACTTCACAGACGGTCCCATGAAAATTGCGGCAGCCTTGGGTGGTCATTACAGTTCTCTCGACAGGTCGAGCGAACAGCGCGAACAGCAGAGTTGGCAAAATGAGCTGAATTTCTGGATGCATGGAATCCCGAGAGGCTATATGGTTACCGTTGCGATACCGGATGGAGCCCGATTTGAGCCATCAGGTTGGAATGTAAGCGTCCGCAAGTCCGTCTTGGGCATAGAGTATCCCGATCTCCTGCGCTGTGACAACAAGGCAAAAAAGAACGATAGACCCGGAAACAGAATTGCCACCGCTGCGCGGCCCTTTTAGCGGCGAAATCAAAGACGTTCGAACCGGACGACGGAGACCATCATGATGAAACCGATACTGTTTTGCTTATTGATGATGGCGCTGACAGTGACTGGCGCGCTGGGGCAGGCGTGCCAGCGCACTTTTACGGTCGGCGCCCCCTTTGCTCCAGCTGCAGTTTCCCTTCAACCCGGCGACATTGACGCGACGTTGGGGAAGCAGACGTTGACCGTCACCAAGGTCGAGCCGATCCGCAGCAGCAGAGTATTGATTCTGATCGCGGAAGATTTCAGCAGGTTGAGCAAAGACAAGAACCTCAAACAGCTAACGACCAGGCTCGCGGCCATCGATGCCATTCCAGCAAATATCAGAGTGGCGTATGCTGCTACGTCGTCAGGAGAAACTGCTTTTTCTGACGGTTTTACTTCCGATACCCAGGAGTTGCGAAGCGGCTTGCAGAAATTGATCTCAGGCGCTACCACTCGGATTCCTGCTCGGCCCGGTATGGATGAAGTCCTCAACTTTTTTGGGCAACCGCAGCCCGGTGATTCTGTGGTGTTAATTGGCGAAGGCGGAGGCTATCCCGCAGATGTGCAACATTTCCTGGAAGAAGGTACTCGACTGTTTATCCTGGGTGGTAATCACTGGGACATGCAGCAGGCGGAAGCGACAGGAGGTAACTATGGTGGTCTCGACATTTCAAGAAAGAAAAAACAGGCGGAGTGGCAGGTTGAATGGAATTTCTGGTTGAGTACAACCGGCACAGGATATGCGGTTACAGTCGCCATACCGCCCGGGGTTCGCGTCGAGGATTTCAGTTGGCGTGTGAGGCTTAGCCAGTCTGGACTGAGCCGACTTGGCCCGAAAAAAGCGCATTCATTTGACTACCCCGATCTTCTGCTGTGTGACAGCACTGCGAAGACGAGGATTGCAACCGCTGTGCGGCCCCGCTATTGATCAGCGATCGCGACGATTGATCCACGCCCCCTCCCCAAACCTTCGCCTGAAGTGATATAAAAAAGCGCAAGGAAAACCATGAAAAAGATTTCAATTTTGCTGGCTGTTGTATTTGCTTGCGTCACTCTTCAGGCGCAGGAACATGAAATGGAACGTCTGCGGACTTCCGGGTCGGTCCTGCGGGAAATTCTGAATATTCCTGACAATCTCCCCAAAACTGTATTGGACAAAGCGCACTGCGTGATTGTGCTGCCTTCGGTCAAAAAAGGCGCGATTGGAATTGGCGGAAGCGTGGGCCGCGGCGCCATGACTTGCCGCACGGGCAAGGATTTTACCGGACCGTGGGGAGCGCCGGCCATGTATGCGCTGGAAAGCATCAGTGTCGGATTTCAGCTGGGCGGAGAGGCCACGGATTTTGTGCTGCTGGTCATGAACGGGCACGGCGTGGACGCGCTGCTCGGAAGCAAAGTCAAGCTGGGTGGAGACGCGTCTGCCGCCGCCGGGCCTAAAGGACGAGAAGCGCAAGCAGCGACCGACGTCACGTTGCGCGCGGAGATCCTGACGTATTCGCGAGCGAGAGGCCTCTTTGCCGGCGTGTCGCTCGATGGCTCAACGCTGCGCCCCGATGGCAGCGCCAATCAAAAAGTCTACGGCCGCGAAATCAGCGCGAGAGAAATTGTCCGCGAAGACAAAGTAAAAACTCCGGAGGCCGGGCGACTGCTGGTTTCGGCGTTGGAGAGGGCGTCGCCGCGGAGGAAGTAGTACTTGGTATTTAGTATTTAGTTTTCACGCCGGCTGCTTGCCGCGAGCAGCCGGCCTCTTATTGCGCGAGCGCCGTTACGACGTGCCTTGCGCGCTAACGGCTACCCTAAGTACTAAGAGCTTGTTTTGCTACACTCTTCTGCATGGCCAAAATTGCGTATCTGGAATGCACCAAGTGCGGCGAACACATCAGCGGAGAGCAGCCGCAGACGATCTGTCCCAAGGACGGCGGGTCGTTGTATGTCCGCTATGATCTGGAATCACTCAAGGGAAAATTCACGCGCGAATCTTTGCGCGGACGCGAAGCTACCATGTGGCGTTATCACGAGGTCCTGCCGGGCGACAAACCGGTGACCCTGGGCGAAGGCTTTACGCCGATGCTGCCCAGCCGGGACAATCCCAACGTATATATAAAGGATGAAGGACTCAACCCCACCGGGTCCTTCAAAGCGCGCGGACTCTGCGCCGCTGTCACCATGGCCCGGCAGTATGGACAGAAGAAGCTGGCGATTCCGTCCGCCGGCAACGCGGCCAGCGCGCTGGCTGCTTACTGCGCCGCTGCGGGAATTGAAGCCCACATCTTTATGCCCAAGGACGTGCCCACCGCAAATCTGGTGGAGTGTGAAGCCTATGGCGCGCACGTCACGCTGGTGGATGGCCTGATTTCCGATTGTGCCAAGATGGTGAATGCGCGCAAGGAGGCCGAAGGCTGGTTTGAGATTTCCACGCTGAAAGAGCCTTTCCGCGTGGAAGGAAAAAAGACCATGGGATACGAAGTCGCCGAACAGCTTAACTGGGAATTGCCCGATGCAATTTTCTATCCCACAGGCGGCGGCGTTGGCCTGATTGGCATGTGGAAAGCTTTTGAAGAAATGGAATATCTGGGATGGATCGGGAGTAAGCGTCCGAAGATGGTTTCCGTACAGGCCGCCGGTTGCGCTCCGGTGGTAAAGGCGTGGAACGAACACAAGCCGGTCGCGGAAATGTGCCAGAACGCACACACCGCCGCTGCAGGATTGCGCGTACCCAAACCGTATGCCGACTATATTATTCTCGACATCCTGAAAAAGAGCAGCGGTACCGCGATTGCTGTTTCCGACGACCAAATGTTCGTTGCACTGCGGGAGTGGGCCAGCACAGACGGCGTGTTTGCTGCGCCGGAAGGCGCGGCGTCGCTCGCGGCTTACAAGGTATTGTTGGCGCAGAAATTCCTGAAGCCCTCGGACAAAGTTGTTCTGTTCAACACCGGCTCAGGCCTGAAGTATATTGATGTGATCGCCGACGCTCTGAAGATCAGCGCGGAGCAACCGAAGTCGCACATGGCGGCCCCGGCGGCGAGAAACATCGGTGGGATCATTCAGCCGGTTTAGCGTACTCACATCCCGAGCGTAGCGAGGGAGCCCTATCACCGCGAGGCGCTCGTGGTGGTAATTTCGTAGCTATAGGGTTCCCTCTCCCGCTTGGCGGGACCGGGACATCGGAAAAATATGAGCACTGTCCGCCTCTATTATCGCGATTCTTTTCTCTACGACTTTCAGGCCCACGTGCTGGAGTCCGCGGAGCGTGGCGGGAAGAACCTGGTGGTGCTGGACCGTACTGCTTTTTATCCCACCAGCGGCGGACAGGTCCATGATGTGGGGATCCTTGCCTTCGGAGAGGGAAGAGCAAGCCGAATATTGGTGCTCGATGTGGCGGAGGGCGAAGACGGGACCATCCATCACTTTACGTCGCATCCCGTAGTGCCTAAAGGGACAACCGTTTATGCCAGCATAGACGCGCCGCGCCGTCACGACCACATGCAGCAGCACACGGGCCAGCACATTTTGTCGGCCGCGTTTGTACGGCTCTTTGATATTCCGACGGCCAGCTTCCATATGGGAGTGGAAAGTTGCACGATCGATCTTGAGACAAGTTCACTTTCGGCCGCGCAGATCGAGACAGCGGAGCGGCTGGCCAATGACGTCATTACCGAAGACCGTGCGGTGCGCATTCGCTTTGCCGAGATCGAACAGGCGCAGCGACTTGGCGTACGCAAACTGCCTCCCAAACAGACCGGCGAACTCCGGCTCATCGATATCACGGACTTTGACCTGACTGCCTGCGGTGGCACCCACGCCCGCTCTACGGGACAGATTGGCTCCATCCTTTTGCGCAAAGTAGAGAAAGTGAAACAAGGAGTTCGCGTGGAATTTGTTTGCGGCCGGCGTGCCGTCAACACCGCCCGCAAGGATTACGCCGCGCTTGTAGAAGCCGCGGGACTCTACTCGGCGCACATTCACGATCTGCCGCAGCAGATTCAGAAGTCTCTCGAAGAATCCAAGGCCTCAGGCAAAGCGCAGCACAAGTTGCTGGAAGAGATTGCCGAACTGCAGGCAGAAAAGCTGCTGGCGGGAAGCAATTCTTCGCCGCGGACCATCATCGCTGTTTTTCCGGAACGCGACGCGGTCTTCCTTAAGCTGCTGGCGCTGAAGCTCGCGGCAACTCGGCCAGACGTAGTCGCGTTGCTGGCCTCGGGGACGGAACAGTTGACTCTGGTTTTCGCCCAAAGTCCCGGCCAGAAATCAAACATGGGCCAGATGATGAAAGAAGTCATGGGACAACTCGGCGGGCGCGGCGGTGGCGCCGCTGATCTCGCGCAAGGTGGACTGACGGGCAGCTTTGACTTGGCGCGCATTCAAACAGTCTTGCAGGAAGTGGCCTCCAAGCTCTAAGCTGCTCCATTCACCAGGAGCCAGATAAATGCCTTCGTTATTCAAGCGTGTTGCGCCAGTCGTTCTACTCGTCACCAGCCTGTTGTCTTTTTCGATGGCCCAGCAGGCCACGCCGGATTTCAGCCGGGCCCAAACCGAAGCCGTCAAATTTCTTTCCCAACTGGTCAAGATCGACACCAGCAATCCTCCGGGGAATGAGACGCGGGCTGCTGAATACATAAAGAGTGTGCTCGAGGCGGAAGGCATTCCCGCGCAGATCTACGAATCCGCACCGGGGCGTGGAAACGTGGTGGCGCGTCTCAAAGGCAGCGGCAAGAAGAAGCCGTTGCTGCTGATGGGACATCTGGATGTCGTCGGCGTCGAGCGCAACAAGTGGACTGTGGATCCATTCGCGGCGCTGATTAAAGACGGCTACCTCTACGGCCGAGGCTCGACCGACGACAAAGCCATGGACGCCGCCAATCTTGAAGTATTTCTCCTGCTGCACCGGCTCAAGGTCCCGCTTGATCGCGATGTGATTTTGCTGGCCGAAGCGGGTGAAGAGGGAACTCCGCAGTTTGGAATTGACTTCATGATCGAGAAACATTGGGAGGAGATTGCCTGCGAGTTTGCCCTTAATGAGGGCGGAGACACACCGGAAGAAAATGGCAAGGTACGGTATGTTGGTGTTTCCACCACAGAGAAAGTCCCGCGCGGGCTGATCGTCACGGCCCGCGGCACCAGCGGACACGGCTCCGTGCCGCGCATGGACAACGCCATCATCCATCTCTCCGCGGCGGTGGCCAAAATCGGCATGTGGGAGGCGCCCATGCGTCTGAATGAAACGACGCGGCGCTTCTTCCAGCAACTGGCCAAAATCAGCCCGCCGGATAAGGCCCGTCTTTACGCCCATGTGGAAGACCCTGCCGTCCAGCAGAAACTGCGTGAAACTGAGCCAGCATACTACTCGATGGTGCGCACGTCGCTGGTCCCGACCATTATTAAAGGCGGGTTCCGCATCAACGTGATTCCCGCGGACGCGGAAGCGCAAATCGACGTCCGCGCTCTTCCCGATGAAAACATGGAAGCGCTGAAAGCTGAGTTGGCCAGGCTGATCAACGATCCAGCGGTCCAGATCACGTCCGCGCCGAACAATCTGCGGCCCGCCACTCCGCCCTCCGGTCTGGAGACAGACGCTTTTCACGCTCTGGAACGCGCGCAGCAGAAAGTGTTTCCCGGCGCACTCACCATTCCCATCATGCAAGCCGGCGCGACCGACTCTTCCGAACTTCGCGCGAAGGGCGTTCAGGCATACGGCATCGAGCCGATACTGACCTCGGAAGACATCAAGCGCATCCACGGTAATGACGAGCGCGTGCAGATCGCCGGCTTTGGAAAATTTGTGGAGTTCCTGTATACGGCTACTCTGGAAATTGCGGCTGAAAAGTAGGATGATGGCATTGACATGGAGGCACTCATGAAGATAAACAAGCTTCTTTTTGCGTCCCTTTTGGGCGCCTGTCTGGCTGCCTACGCGAAAGACGAAGTCGTTGTCTGGCCGCAATCCGGTCCACCAGTCTTGCGCTTCAGTATGAGCAAATTCCGGGAAACCGCAAATCGGGACCACCAGCGCAGTTACACGTCGGACATGAGCGCGGAAAACATGTGGAGCAAGACCATCCCGCAAGCCACTTTTTACCTCTATGTTTTTGATAAAGACAAAGTACGCATCGGACAAAGCTTCATTTCTTTGACTGATCTTGCTCCCGGACAGCTGACAAAGTTTCAAACCCACATCCAGGCTTCGGGCGTGCCGGCTTCATTTGAGCTGGTGGCAAAATCCGTTCCGCTGGAGTTGAACCCAGACCTGCCCACAAAACCGGTTTCTGTGGCGGTACACTCGTTGCCCGAAGGGGCTGACCTCAAGGTGGATGGAGACGCCGCAGGTGTAACGCCCAAGGTCATTCGAGTTCCACCGGGAAAGCACCTTCTTGAGTTCGCCAAGCCGGGGTTCAGCAGCGGGAGCGTGACGGTTGAAGTCGCGCCCCAGGACTCTTCCTCTCGCACCGTGCGCTATGAGCTTGCGAGATCACGGGAGGACACGGTCATGCTGCGCGACGGAACTGTGTTAACCGGTAGTGTGGATTCTGTGTCGCAGACGGATGTAGTAGTCACGGTGAACGGAGTGAAGCAAACGTTGGACCGCAAACAAGTGAGGCGGATCATTATGGCTGGCGACGAACCCGCGGGCAAATGATTCGTGTTGGGTCCGGCGCTTAATTTCCCTTCGGTTTTGAGGAATGCGCCAGCGCTGATAAAATCGGATTCGGCGCTTTTGCCGCAACGTGGGGCTATAGCTCAGCTGGGAGAGCGCATCGTTCGCAACGATGAGGTCGTCGGTTCGATCCCGACTAGCTCCACCAATTTTTTACGGTCTTCTTTCAAAATACGCGGATCCGTTGGTGGTTTTACCGTGGTTACTGAAGTAACCTGTTTATTATCAATCGGTTGGAAATAATTCCGGTAGCCGCACGGTGCTCAAGCCACCTTGCCCTGATCCAGGAACCACCCAGGGTATTGTCAAGAAAGGTTCCTCAAGAGGGAAGTCAAGCGTTTTGAGTGGTTTGGGCCACCTGTGGCCACCTGAGGTTTTCAGTTAAAAAGTGAATTTTAAGCTTGCAGACTGTGGGGATTGGTGTGTATCCTACTTGATATTAGGATTCCTTGTACACCAATTAGGACACTAGGGTTTGCAGGATTTAAGAGCAAAACTCAGGTCCAGGCGGACAGGGTTGTTGAGCAGTTCTCCCCTACTTTAATTTGTCACCAGCCCCAAGTGACTGCGATTGTGCAGTGAGTATGTGTGTACGCAGAGGCGGCCGTATGAGTAATCAGACGGCGCCAGCCATGTAAGACAGCAAGCGATGCAAGGTGATCCCCCATCTCCTTGCGTAAGCATTATTTTCAGGACGATCGGATGGTGTATTTCCCGAGCGTGAGTTCGTGGAGCGACCTATCTGAATCGAGAAGGCAATGGAGCAAAGGTTTTCAAGCCTGAATTTTCTCTTTGGGGGGCCACAGTTCTTCAAGGCCAGCCGGGACATCGTGTGTCTGCGGCAAGGCCGGAAATGCTGTTCCACTCAGCCGCCTTCTTTTTTTGTCCAGGCGATTTTTGTTGCACTGAAAGTACTTCCCCCGACCTGCAATGAGTCTTTTGGACTCGGAAATTGAGGTAGTCCGTGTTTTATAACATTGATAAATTGGTCCTGGTTGTTTTGATACTCGCGGTTGTGGTGCTCCTCGTCGACATCGTTCTGGTGATCTACATTTTCCACCGTCGCTTGAGCCGCAACCGCTTCTTCCAGCGGAAGGACGCCACCCGAAGACAGCTTTCCAGTACGGTGCGCAATTTCCTGGCTGGGGACATCGGCGTCGATGAAGCCACGGAGGCGCTGCGCTCGGCCAAAAGCCCGCCGGCGCGGGAAGCGGTCCAGGACATGTTGCTGGACGGCATTGGCTCCAATAATCGCCGCGCCGTGACCGAAGTCCTCATGCGCCTGGGCCTGGTGGCCATCTGGGCCAAGGAAGCCTTTGGTGCGCGCCGCGCACGGCAACTGATTAATCACGTAGCGAATGGGGCCTCTTTGCCGCCACAGGGAAAGAAGTCATTTCAAGGAATCCGCTCCATGCGTCTGTTCTGCGTAAAGCGCGCCCGCTCGGTCGCACTCCTGGGCCAGTTGGACGGAGACTATGCGCAGGCATTTATGGATGAAGCGCAGCACGATCCCTCGCCCTATGTGGGCCGGGCCAACGTGGCGGCCATGGGCCAGAACCGGGAATCGTTCGCGGTTTCGGTACTGCTGGAACTGTTGCGGCAGGCAGCAGAAGGCGTCAACGGTCTTTCGGTACTGTCTGTGAAAACGGCGCTGGTGCGCTATCCCTTGACGGAGCTGGCGCAATTCACACATTGCTTGAGCGATCCCAATGAGAAGTTTCGGTATCTGGTGGTCGACAGCATTCGCGAGATTTGCGACAACACCAACCTTACGCTCAGTACGCAGGATTTTCCGCCCGACCTCTATCGCTGGTTCCTGGACCAGGCCAAGCATGACAGCTCGGTGGATGTGCGTGCACGTAGCGCGCGCGTGATCCGCCACTTCCATGACACGGGCGCAGTCCTGGGCTTGCGGACGCTCATGCAGGACGATAATGAGTTTGTGCGGCTGCATGCCGTGCGGTCCTGCGCTGACCCTTACTACACGGACCTTGTTCCGGACGTGGTACAGCGTATTGGCGACGCCAAGTGGCGTGTCCGCGAAGCTGCGGTCAAGACCCTGTCCACCTTTGGCATCGAGGGCCGGACGCAACTGGCGAATTATTTCCTGTCCACACCGGACCAATATGCCAGCGAACAGATTGTGGACGAGATGCAGCGCGGCGGAATCATCGGCGATCTGCTTCCCGGGCTGGGCTCCGACGGCCCTGAGTCCTGGGTGGTGATGAAGGTTTGTTCCAAGATGGTACGCATGGGCAAGACTTCGTTGCTGACGGAGCTTCTGTCCCGCGAAATCCGCATGAGCCGTCTGGGCGACGCTCCCTCCGCAGCCCAGATCGCGGCCATGGAGACGGCGCAGAAAGCACGCACCCAGTTGCTGGACGTGCTGGCCATGTCGCCCACGCCGCAGCTCATGGAGACTGTGCAATCACTGGCGCGGCGTGACCGCGACCACTTAAAAGGCAAAGCACAAACGATTCTGCAGTCCGGCATTGAGGCCAATAAGTCCACTGCCGTAGAAACCGGGGGAGCATAAATCTCATGCACCATTTTCTGATCCAGCTTGTGTGGTATTCCAACTACGTGCTCATCGCGTATTTCGTGCTGGCCAATTTGGGGTACACCATTCTTATGACGCTGTCGCTGTATTCAGTGTCGCTGCACGCAACCTATGCGTCGCGTAAACCGTATAGTGACATGGCTGATTCCCCCGTCACGCCACCCGTTGCGTTGATCATCGCTGCGTACAATGAGGAAGAGACCATTGTGCAGACGGTCCTATCGATGCTTGACTTGAATTATCAGGAAAAAGAAGTCATCGTTGTCGACGACGGGTCCACCGACAGTACCGTGGACCGCTTGATCGAGCGTTTCCGGTTACAGCGCATGGACCTGATCTACCGCGAGAGGCTGCAGACCGGCCACCCGCTGGCCTATTACCACAACCCAACGTTCCCTGAGCTCTTTGTGATCAAGGTGGAACACGGCGGCAAATCCCACGCGCTGAACTCCGGCATCAATATGGCGCGCAGTCCTTACTTCTGCACCGTGGACGCTGATTCCATCATCGAGAGCGATGCTTTGCTGCGTTTGATGGCCCCGGTGATCCATGCCACGGACAACGTGGTGGTCAGCGGCGGCATCGTCCGCATTGCCAATGGATGCACGTTGCGCAATGGACGTTTGGAAGGAATGTCTCTGCCCTCCTCATGGCTGGAGAGGTGCCAGATCGTGGAATACATTCGCACGTTCCTGTTCGGCCGTCCGGGCTGGAGCATGTTGAATGCAACGTTCATTGCCTCGGGCTGCTTCTGTCTTCTGCAGCGTGAAGCGGTCATTGGCGCCGGCGGTTTCGGCGACGATACCGTCACCGAGGACATTGACGTGATCGCGGCCATTCGCCGTTATATGGTCTCTGAGAAAAAACAGTTTCGTGTAGTCTTTACTTCTGATCCGATTTGTTGGACGGAAGCCCCCCGGACCATGGGAATGCTGGCCCGCCAGCGGCGACGCTGGCAGCTGGGAATGACCCAGACTCTGTGGAAGAACCGCGACATGATTTTCAACCCCAAGTACGGTACCGCCGGCATGTTGAGCATGCCCTTTCACCTGCTCATTGAAGTCGTCGGATGCGTGGTGGAAGCGACGGGATTACTTCTCATCCTCCCCATTTCCCTCATTGTGATTCACACGCCCTGGTGGATCGTTTTCCTCTTTCTGCTGCTTTCCATTGGCTACGGCACGTTGTTATCCATGGGCTCAGTGGTGCTGGAAGAAGTTACGCTGCGGCGCTATCCCCGGTTAAAGCACGTTGGCGTCCTGATGGCCTACGCCGTCATCGAGAACCTCGGCTACCGGCAGATTTTAACGTTCTTCAGAGCGTACGGTGTCCTGCAATCGCTTCGCGGCCGCCGCAAACAAAAGTGGGAGCACATCGAACACACCGGACTCAATCTTCATCAGGCGCCTGCTCGTCCCGTAGAGGCGTCTTCGAGATAGAGTTCCGTGGTTGGGAAAGAACAGATTCAGGACTCAGGGAGGTAGAAGTTGAAACGCGTAAATCGACGACTCATCGCGAACGTAGTAGTGCTGCTGGCTGTGCTGGCATCAGTGTGTTTGCCGGTCATGGCGCAGGACAATCAAGATGTGGTGACCCAGGCCCGGCAGTTGGCGTATAGCGGTAAAGAGCACCGCGAGCAGGCGCTCACCATGTTGAAGACGTACCTGGACAAACAGGACGACGCCGATGCGCGTACGCTGTACGGCACAATATTGTCATGGCAGGGCCGTTACGACGAAGCTCGCATCCAACTCAGGATGGTGCTGGCCAACTCGCCCGCGCACGGCGATGCGCTTCCTGCCGCGCTCAACGTGGAATTCTGGTCGGGACATCCGGAAAACGCCGATCAACTTGCGCGTACAGCTTTGGCGAAGGAACCGGACAATGTTCAGTGGATGCTGGCGGAAGCCAAGGCCCTGCGAGAGATGCATCACGAACGCGATGCGAACCGGGTCCTCGACCGTATCCTGGTCGTGGATAACGGCAATCAGACCGCCAAGGAAATGCGTCGTGAGGTCCCGGCGAGCGGTGCCACGGAGCCCGAAGTCACCATCACCCATACCTACGATTGGTTTAGTGACGGTCGCTCCGCCCAGCACGAGACCTCCGTCAGCATCAGCACTCCCACGCGCTACGGTTCGGTCATTGCTCGCGAGAGCCGCGCCGACCGTTTCGGACTTAAGAGTTACCAGTCGGAAATCGATTTCTATCCGCGCATTCGCCCGGGCACCTATGGATACCTCAATTTCGGTTACTCGTTCGACACCAATTTGTACCCCAAGTTTCGTGTGGGTGCTGATTTGTTTCAAAGTGTGGGCCACGGATTTGAATTGTCCGGCGGCTATCGCTATCTCGGCTTTACCTCGGGCGGCGTAAATATCGCCACGTTTGCGGTCAGCAAGTACTATCACAACTTCCTGTTCACCGGACGCGGCTACGTCGTGCCCGGCAGTCCGGGAACTTCCGGCACCGCCCAGTTCTCGGCGCGCTACTTCCTCGGGTCGGAAGGCCTGCATGACTACATCGAAGCCCGCTATAGTCACGGCGCTTCTCCGGCGCTGGCACAAACCACGCAGGACATCCAGGTGCTGGCGGCAGACTCCTGGACCCTGGTGTTCGACAAGCGTCTGGCCAAGAGATGGGCTTTCCAATTCAGCGGCGGCGCGGGCCGTTCTGAGCAGGTTGGCACACTTCCCAACCTTTGGCAGTACACTCTATCAGGATCGCTTTACTTTAAATTCTGATGCAGACCGGCAAGACCACGTTCCTCTCCATCGCGGCGCCACTGTGCGTCGCGTTGGTGTACGTGGTCTTGTTTTTTAAGCCCTGGTCCCATCCGGTGGCGCACTCCTCCACAGGAATGACCGCAGATGAGGCGGGTAGCTTGTGGAAGGATACGAAATCTCTTTTCGAAGAAGGTAAGTATCAGGACGCACTGCCCGGCGTCCTCCTGCTGCATGAGAGGTTTCCCGGCAATCACATCTATCTGGAGATGGCGGCGAATATTTATCGCCACCTCGGCCGTCTGCCGGAGGAAGCGCAATTTTGGGAGATGTACCTGGACCGCGCTCCTGACCCGCATGCGGCTTGTCCGCGCCTGGGTGAGATCTACGACAAACAGGACAAGGAGAAGGAAGAAATCTCCGCCTTTGAACGTTGCTTGGCGCGCGACCCGGATAATCCGGACTACATCTATCATCTGGCGCATGCACAGGAAATGGCCGGTGACATGAATCGTGCCGGCGAACTCTACCAGCGCGGCATCAAGATTTCTCCCATCAACTCGGACCTGGTGATGGGTCTGGCCCGTGTCCGACTGCGCCAGGGCAAGCCGGAAGAAGCCAAAGGACCGGTACTGGAGCACCTCGAAAAATTCCCGAACGACGTGGATGGGCTGCTGCTGGCGGCCCTCATTTATTCACGCGAAGGAAATCTGCCCAAGGCCAAGGAATACCTGGAACGGGGAGTCAAACTCTCCGACGGATATGCGGACCTTCATTTTGCCCTGGAAAATATTGCCGAACGGGAACGGAATTATCCCGAGGCAATCCGCCAATACGACAGGATCCTGCAGGATCATCCGGATGACCAAAGCACACGCGCCAAACGCGATGCGCTGGCGAGGAAACACTAATCATGGCGCGTCTCGCATTCATTCTCGCCCGGCTCCTGGTGGTCACCTTCGTGGTGCTGACGGCGTTTTATTGCCTGCTGGCTTACATTCCTTTTACCTATCATCAAATCCACCTGGGTGGCCTGCTCGGGTGGGTCACTGCGTTCGCCAAGTATCATCCTTATTTATATTGGCCGGCGTTTCTGGCCGCGGCGCTCACCGTCCCCAGCCTTCGTCAGGAAGGCGTCCGGTTCCTTACGGCGGCTTTTCTGTGTGTGTACGGAGCAGTTGGAGTCTGGCTGTTCTTCAAGCCGCTTCTGACAGGTTTAGACAACAATATTCAGAGCCTGTATTGGTGTTTGGTGGCGCTGACCCCTCTGGTATGGATGGCGTTGCTCGACTGGCTGGCGCAGCGCGGCAACTTCGATTGGGAGGAACCCGAGGGATCTGAGGTCCGCAGGCTGTTCCGGGCATGCTTGTGGGGTGCCTTGTATGCGTGGCTGTTGTCATCCGTGATTGTGATCGTGCGCTACGCCATCGTTACCAATGCCGGATTCGGGACCAGTCAATGGGGCGTGGCGCTTGGCTTGAGCCTGATTTTCCATATCATCGTTTTCTTTTCCATTTTTCTCGTACTGAATTTGTTTGCCGCCCTGGGCCGCATGGCCAGCAATCTCGCGGCGCGATCGTTCTTCTACGTGCTGGCCGCTACCGTGATGTTCGCTCTGGTGCTCAAGTTCGTCGTGTTTGCGCCAATCTCATTCTCAGGGTCTCTGGCGACCTGGACCGCTCTCGCGATCGCCTTCAGCCTGATGCTCTTTGGCAGCGGCATCAGCGCCCGGCTTTATCATTCTGAAGATGGCGCCGTCGCTTCTCCTCTTGAGCTTTTACTGAGCCCCATACGGTTCCTGCAGGAGACTCCGCGGGCCGTGCAGGTGCTGTTGCTGATCGTGGTTTCGGTGGCTGTCGGCTTCGTGCTGATCGCCATCCGAACCAATGACTGGCAGTACCTGCTGCAAAAGCTGATTATCGTGGCGGCGTGGGCGGCGATTGTGGCTTTCTTTTACATCATCGCCGAGCCCTCCGAGAAACCGGACGGTGGCGGGCTCATTGTTACCGCAGCCGTTGTGCTTTGCTTGTTCATGGGCGCGGTTGTGCTGCAGCCACGCTGGGCTTCCGCCAGCACGGCGTTGTCGCCGCAAGGCTTTGCTTTTCTGGATGAGTATGGCAATTACGATGTGGGCTTTCGTCTGTCGCAAAGCATCCTGGCGCCTCCGCCAGCAGCGGCCCCGGAAGATGACTCGCTCTACACGTTCCTGGTGAGCAACACCAACATTCCTCAATCCGCGCATACGGAACCGGTCAACATCAAGCTCGACGGCGAACTCACTCCGACGGCCGGTCCCAAGCCCAACATTTTCATTGTGGTGATTGATAGCCTGCGGCGCGACTATCTCTCGCCCTACAATTCCAATGTCAGCTTTACTCCCGCGATCGACGCCTTTGCCCGCGAGAGCGTGGCGTTCCAGAATGGATTCACCCGCTATACCGGCACCGGACTGTCCGAGCCTTCGATCTGGACCGGGACCATGCAACTGCACAAGCAGTACGTGACCCCGTACTACCCAATGAATTCGCTGCAAAAACTGCTGGAGGCTGAGGGTTACCAGCAGATCATTGCCCGCGACGAAATTCTAAAAGCCATTATGGGGCCGTCGCGCTCCGTTACCGACATGGATTCCGAGCAGACCACGATGAACCTGAAGCTCTGTCCGGCGCTCACTGAACTGCAGCAGAAGATCAGTGGAGCCAGGGCGTCGGGACGTCCGATTTTTTCCTACATGCAGCCGCAGGACATTCACGTCTCGGTGATTAATAAAGAACACCGCTCGGTGCTCGACGGAGAAAGCTATTCCGGTTTTGACGACGCCTATGCTTCGCGCGTGAAGGTCATGGACCGTTGCTTTGGCGACTTCATCCAGTTTTTGAAGAGTACCGGGATCTACGACAACAGCATCGTTGTCCTTACCGCCGACCACGGTGACTCGCTGGGCGAACGCGGACTGTGGGGACACGCGTACAATCTGGTCCCCGAAACGGCTCGCGTCCCGATCATTATTCATCTGCCTGCGGCGATGCGTTCGCTCTCCGCGAGCCAGGGGCCGCCGGCGTTTGTGAACGACATTACGCCCAGCCTCTACTATTTGCTCGGGCATAAGCCTATTGCGCAGAATGAGGTATTTGGCCGGCCGCTTTTCACGGCGACTCCGGAAGAAGCGTTGCCATACGTTCGCAGTTCGTATTTACTCGCTTCCAGTTATGCGCCGGTCTACGGCATTCTGAGCGATGGCGGCCACTCGCTCTACGTGGTGGACGGCGTGGAATACAAAGACGCGCTCTATGAGTGGACCGACAAGGGCCGCATTTCTGTGAGTTCAGTCTCGTCGGATGTTCGCGCACAGAAGCGCCAGCAGATTCGCGATTTCGTTAACAATATCGACCATTTCTTCAACTTCGGTGATCAGGCGCCCGCGTCGCCAAAGTAGCATCCTGCCTTTTTGATTTCATCCAGCCAGAAAGTCTGTTATTAATCACAAGCCGGGAGAATCTATGCCACTGAGCTCCACTGATTGGATTGTGATTGTGGGATATCTGCTGATCAATCTCCTGATCGGCATCTACTACCGCCGCCGCGCCAGTGGCAACACGGAAGAATTCTTCCTCTCCGGGCGCAACGTTTCCTGGTGGCTGGCCGGGACTTCGATGGTGGCCACGACTTTCGCGGCAGACACGCCGCTGCTGGTCTCCGGTTTGGTGGCCACGCAGGGAATCGCTGGCAACTGGGTTTGGTGGAGTTTCTGCCTGAGCGGAATGCTGACGGTGTTTTTCTTTGCCCGCTACTGGCGCCGCGCGGAGGTCCTCACCGACGTTGAGCTGACAGAACTTCGCTACGGCGGAAAGCCAGCAGCGTTTCTGCGTGGATTCAAAGCTGTGTACCTCGGCCTGATCATGAACTGCCTGATTCTGGGCTGGGTGACCAATGCCATGGTCAGCGTGATTCGCGTGCTGCTGGAGCCCATGATTCCCGCAGGGCGCGTGATCGAGCTTTCGCTCGGCGGCCACAGTCTGCTTCATTACACACTCGGAGATCCCAGTCATACGGCCCTGCTGATCTGCGTTTTTGTCTTGATTCCGTTTACTGGGATATATACCGCGGTTGGCGGGCTGTGGGGAGTGCTGGTCACCGACTTGTTCCAGTTCATTTTGAAAATGACCATGGTGATTGTGCTGGCTTGGGTCGCGGTCGTGAAGATCGGCGGCATGCAGGCCTTGAAGTTGCAGTTGCAAGTTGTTGGACACGCAATGCAGCAGACGGGAACGCAAACGTCCAATCCGCTGTCATTTTTTCCGGACTTCCACATGGGCTGGACCTCAGACGCGCTTTGGACGCTGCCCGTGATCACCTTCATCATGTATTTGGGCGTGCAGTGGTGGTCAGCGTGGTATCCGGGCGCGGAGCCTGGTGGCGGCGGCTATGTTGCGCAGCGCATGTTCAGCGCGAAGAATGAAAAACACTCGCTGGGCGCCACGCTCTGGTTCAACATAGCGCATTATGCGTTACGTCCGTGGCCGTGGATCATCACCGGCCTGGTGGCGCTGGCCGTCTATTCTCCGAATGGCGGCATCCATCCCAGCGCCGCGTTCGCGCACAATCCGCAGCAGGGTTATGTCATGGTACTGCGCGACTATCTGCCGCCGGCATTGCGTGGCGTGATGATCGCCGCCTTTCTCGCGGCTTACATGTCCACGTTGGGAACGCAATTGAATTGGGGCACGTCGTATTTAGTCAGTGATTTTTATCGGCGCTTTCTCGTCCGTAGCAAGACCGAGAAGCATTACGTGCGGATCGGCAGAATCATCACGATCGTCCTTGTACTGGCCAGCGGATACATTGCGGGCCAATTGAGTTCCATCATCGAAGGCTGGCAGATTGTTCTGCAGCTCGGGATCGGTACCGGCGCTGTCTACATCTTGCGGTGGTACTGGTCGCGCATTAACGCCTGGAGTGAGATCGCCGCGATGATCGTCGCCGCTGTCGTGACGTTGCTCCTGAAACATAAAGTCACATTCATTGGAAACGACGCTGTTGTATTTGCCAAGTCGGCATTGATCACCGCCGGATGCACCACGATTGCCTGGGTGATTGCTACGTTCCTAACCCCGCCGGAGCCGGACGAGAAACTAGTTGCGTTCTACCGGCGTGTCCATCCCACTGTGTACGGCTGGCGCCGCATCGCCAAGTTGGCGCCGGAACTTTCCGAAGTCCGTGATGTCGGCGGCAATGCTTTCGACTGGCTCATGGGCTGCGTGCTGGTCTACTGTTCGCTGTTCGGCATCGGCAAACTCATTTTTCAGGATTGGATTGCAGGTTTCGTATTGCTCGGCGTTGCCGCAGTGGCGGGCTACCTGATTTTCTGGGACCTTTCCCGGCGTGGTTGGCAGGCATATTCCGGAACTGCGGCCCCTGCGCAGCACAAGAATTCCGGCGTGTGACATAGTTCGACTACGGCGCGGGTTTACGGTCCCAGCGGTGTTGTTTCAAGGCGGCCAGCAATTCAGGATCTAGCGGACCAGCGTCGCTCACGGCCAGATTCTTGCGGACATGTTCCGGGTTCCTCATGCCCACAATCACCGTGGTTACGGCGGGATGCGAAAGAACAAATCGTAGCGCCATTTGCGACATAGTCATATTTCGGGGGACAACTTTTCTCAGCCGTTCGACACGTTCCACGGTCTCGCGCAGATTGTCCGGATTGAAGTATCCGGCGCGCCAGTCGCCTTCAGGAAACTTCGTGTCCAGCGTTAGTCTGCCGCCCAGGCTTCCTTCGTCAAGCGGCACTCGCGCAATCACGCCGATGTTCAGTTCCTCGCAGACAGGGAAGAGCTCATCTTCGGGAGCTTGCTCGAAAATGTTGTAGATGACCTGCACCACGTCCACGGCCCCGGTGCGGAGCGCACGAATGCCGTTCTGCGGCTCCCAGCGGTTCAGGCTGATTCCGAAAGCGCGAATGATGCGATCCCGTTTGAGCTGGGTAATCGTGGACTGAAATTCTGTGGCGCGCGTCCAGCTATCGTCCCAAACATGAAACTGCAGCAAATCAATACAGCTGACTTGAAGCTTGCGCCGCAGCATGTCCGCATATTGGTAGACATGTTCCGCCGGAAAAACGTCAGCGTATGCGTCTTTGGGTGAGGCCGGCCACTTGCGATTCAGCGGCGGCACCTTGGACGCAGCAAACAGGCGCTTGCTCTTATTGCTGCGAATCAGGTCTCCCAGCATCCCATCGCTTTTTCCGTCGCCGTAGGCCCAGGCGGAGTCGTAGAAATTGCACCCCAGGTCCGCGGAGAGTTGCAGCGCGACGCGTGACTGTTCGTCGTTGGAGTCAGGCCAACTGCCCATACCCCAGAGTCCATGGGAGACTTCAGACACCTGAAATCCTGCGTGACCCAGCCTGCGAAAGTTCATGTTCTCCCCCGACCAGTGATTTATTTGATCCAGACTTAATTTTCCATCTTACATGCGTTGCGGGCTGCAAGCGTGTCTCTCGTTGCGAACCGGCCGAACCAAAGGTACTATCCCTACCAGCCACGATTTTCGGCTGGAACTGCCATGGACGCTCAGCCCACCATCGAGTTTTCGCGCGTGACCTACCGCACACAGGAAGGCCGCGCGCTGATCACAAATGTTGATCTCCGCGTGGCCGCCGGCGAAACCTTAGTCCTGCTCGGACGCAGCGGCTCCGGCAAGACGACGGCGCTCAAGCTCATCAACCGTCTTTTGATTTGCCAGGAAGGCAAGGTCGTGGTCGAAGGCAAGTCCACCGCCGAGTGGGACCCCATTCGCTTGCGCCGTAGCATTGGCTACGCAATTCAGGATGTCGGACTCTTTCCGCATATGACGGTGGAGCGAAACGTTGGCTTGGTCCCGCAATTGGAGCAATGGCCATCGGTAAAGATTCGCGCGCGGGTGGAAGAATTGCTCGAGCTCGTTGGCCTGCCGGCGGCGCAGTACTTGCAGCGTTACCCGCACCAACTTTCTGGCGGACAGCGGCAGCGCGTGGGGCTGGCCCGGGCGCTGGCCGCCGACCCGGCCATCATGCTGATGGATGAACCCTTCGGCGCTCTGGATCCTCTGACGCGCGTCGTTATCCAGCGGGAATTCAAGTCACTGCAACAGCGTTTGCACAAGACGGTTGTCTTTGTGACCCACGATGTTCAGGAAGCTCTGTTGCTGGCCACACGAATCGCGGTCATGGAGGCAGGAGAATTGCTCGGAGTTTATTCGCCTGCAGAGTTCCTGCAATCCAAGGCGCCGGTTGTATCGGAGTACGCGGCGGTCTTGCAGTCCGCTGCGGAGTTTGCGCGGCCTGCAGATAATCGCCAGGAAAAGTAGCTTATGAGTCTGTTTAGTTTTTTTGCCGAGCATCGGGCTGAGATTCTCAGGTCCATGTGGGAGCACATGAGCATGGTCGGCATTGCCATGGCGTTGGCGATTGCCATCGGCGTACCGCTGGGTGTTCTGGTCACGCGCTTCAGCAAGTTGCGAGTGCCGATACTGGGAGTGAGCAACATCGTCCAGACGATTCCCAGTCTTGCGCTGTTCGGTTTTCTGCTGCCACTGCCGTGGCTGGCTGTACGCTCGGAACGAGTGGCCATCACCGCGTTGGTGCTGTATGCGTTGCTGCCGGTCATTCGTAATACATACGCCGGAATCACCGGAGTTGATCCCGCAGTGCGGGAAATCGGGAAAGCCATGGGCATGACGGACTGGCAATTGCTCTCCAAAGTGGACCTTCCGCTGGCCATGGGAACGATTATGGCGGGAATCCGCGTGGCTACGGTGATTACCATCGGCGTAGCGACAATCGCTGCAGCCGTGGGCGCGGGTGGGCTCGGCCAATTTGTTTTTCGCGGTGTGGCCATGGTGGATAGCCAATTGATTCTCGCTGGCGCAATTCCCGCTGCGGTACTGGCACTCACGGCAGACGTTGGCCTGGGCTGGGTGCAAAAGCGCTTGCAGAGGAACCGCTGATGCGCAGAGGAACTTGCTTCATCATTCTGCTTCTGCTGCTTGTCGGTTGTAATCCGCAGCGCCACAACATCATTGTGGGATCCAAGAATTTCACCGAACAGGCCGTGCTCGGCGAAATTCTGGCGCAATACATCGAGCAAAAAACCGGGCTTCCTGTTGAGCGGCGTTTTTATCTGGCAGGCAGTTACATCTGTCACCAGTCGTTGCTCGCTGACCGCATTGATCTTTATCCGGAATATACCGGCACCGCGCTCACAGCGATCCTGAAGGAAAAGCCTTCAGGAACATCGGACGAAGTCTACCGCAAGGTGAAAGACGAATATGCCAGCAGGTTCCATGTTGACGTGACCGCGCCACTGGGATTCAATAACAGCTTCGCGCTGGTCATTCGCGGTGGGGACGCCCGGCAGCTGCACATCCACACTCTTTCCGAAGCTGAAAAGTATGCGCCGCAATGGCGCATGGGCGTAGGCTACGAATTTCTGGAACGACCGGACGGTTTCCCGGGACTGGCAAAAGCCTACAACCTGCACTTTGCCGGACCGCCCAGAGTGATGGACCTTGGACTGCTGTATCGCGCGCTGGATGAAAAGCAAGTGGACATAATCGTTGGTTCCGCAACAGACGGTTTGATTCAGGCGCACGATCTAGTAGTGCTCGAAGACGACCGGCACTATTTTCCGCCGTACGATGCCGTTCCGCTGGTCCGTCAGGATACGCTGGCGCGCTTTCCGGCCGTGCGCGCGGCACTCGCTGACCTGGCTGGAAAAATCAGCGCCGCAGACATGCAGCGCCTGAACTACGCCATTGACGGCGAGCATCGCGACCTCAAGCAGGTCGTGGCCGCGTTCCTACGGGAGAAGCATTTGTTGTAATCATTGATCGAGCAAAGACCGCAAGCGCCCGTATCCAGTGCGGCTCACGGGAAGCCGAGTGCCGTCGTTCAGAGTTACCACATGGCTGTCTTTGCCGTAAGGCTCGAGTTTGGCCACGCGTTCCAGGTTCACGATATACGAGCGGTGAATGCGAAGAAAATGTTTGGGATCGAGGCACGCCTCGAGGCTGGAGATGGTCTGCTGCTTCAGGTGCTTCTTGCCCAGGCTAGCCAATGAAATATAGTCATCTTGTGCTTCCGCGTAATCGAGTTTGGCAACGGGAATGATCTGCACGTGCGGTCCGTCTTTCACTACGATCCGTTCGGCGAAGTGTCCAGTCTCACGGGCTGCGGCGGCAAATTCTGCGGGATCAGGCAGGTTCTTCTGGCCGATTCGCGACTTGGCGCGGTCGAGCGCCGCTTCAAAACGTTCGGCAGAGAAGGGCTTCAATAAATAGTCCACGGCGTGGACTTCAAAGGCCCGCAACGCGTGCTGGTCGTAAGCCGTTACAAAGACAATCGCCAAATCGTTGCCAATGAGTTCCAGGACCTCGAAGCCATCGAGCTTGGGCATTTGAATATCCAGGAAAAGCAGGTCCGGCTTCAATTCTGGCACCATCTTGACTGCGGAAAAGCCATCCAGGCATTCGGCAACGACTTCGATTTCCGGATGCGATGCGAGCATCTCGCGAAGAATCTGGCGTGCCAGCTCTTCGTCCTCGACGATGACCGCGCGGATCCTTTTATTGAGTTGTTCACTCATGCGGATGCACTCCTCTCGGCCGGAAAACTAAGTGTCACGCGGAAACGATCGCCTTCTGTGCGGACATCAAATGTTGCGCGGGTCCCATAGCGCGTGTCTAAACGCTTGCGGACGTTTCGTAATCCAGAGCCGGTGCCGCGGCGCGGCGGCATGTCGGGATCAAAATTGTTTTCCACCAGGATGTAAATATCTCCACTGGCGTTCTGACCGATCTCCAGGCGCACAGAGCCTCCGTCGGTCAGATTGGCGATGCCGTGCGATACCGCGTTCTCCACCAATGGCTGCAGAAGAAGCGGCGGAACGAGGCACTGCAAAGTCTCCGGCGCGATCTTCTCTTCCAGATTCAGGCGTGAGCCGAGCCGAACCTTTTCCACGGACAGAAAGGAATGTACAAGAGAAAGTTCATCAGCTAGCGTGATGGAAGTTTTCTCTCCCAGTCCGAGCGTGGCGCGGAGAAAGTCTGCAAGCACAATGCACATTTCCCGCGCTTTGGCGGCGTCAATCGAAGTCAAGGCGCTGATGGAATGAAGACTGTTAAAGATAAAGTGCGGATTCACTTGTGCCTTCAGCGCTTTCAGTTCCGAGTCGCGGGCCAGCACGCGGGCCTGCATTTCACGCCGCTCGGCTTCGCGCGAAGTTTCGGACGCGAGCAATACATAATGGAGAGCGACCGACAGCAGGTAAATCAATACGCCGCTTCCGAACAGCAATGGATAGTCGTGGACAATCTGCTGATCGAGAGACTGGAACAGCGCGAAGCTTGCAAGTGCCAGCGCAATGCCCTTGGCAGTCAGGACCCAAAGCAGACTCATCACGACGGCTGCCGTAAGATGCGTCAGCGCCAAACGCGAAAAGCCCGACGTCTCCAGAGGCGTAGTGCGGCACGGATACCAGGCGAAGAGGCAGCCAAAGGCGTAGATCACGCACAAAGGAACAACCATGGCCAGGGCCTTGGTCCAGGTCAAGCCTCCCGGGTAGGCCAGCAGGTACTCCAGAATTCCTGCGAGGGGAATCCAGGCAAGAAGATAGAGAGTAAGGCGCCGGATCTGGCTGAGAATCGGGTGCATACGAAGGCATTACCAGTTCTTGACTACGATTCCGCCAAAAATAGCGGAGCCTTTTACGATCAAGGTCTTATCGGGCTGAGAGGCGTCGGATTGGATGTGCCGCGTCTTGTCCTCAAATGCGCCGAACACACCACCGCCCTCTACAACCACAACCCATTGTTCGGGCACAATGATTTCGCCGCCGCCAAAGACGGCGTTGACTTCAATCACCGCTACGTCGCCGGCGATATCCGCGCGGCTAAGGTCGATCTTGAACCCGCCAAAGATCGCGGAAATCCTTCCGCCTTCGAAATCTTTAGTGGTGATCTTGCGGTCCGTGCCGGAAAAAACATAGACCGAGTTGAATCGCGGTGATGACGGAGATTTCCCGCTGGAGGATGACGAGAATTTCGAAGTCCTGCTGCCAGTCATGGCATTCCATAGCAATCCTACGCCAGCCACAATGATGTACAGAGGCCACAGTTGCCAGAAACGGATGTGAGTAATCCCACGTTCATTGAGGGCAATCATGATAGCGGCCAGGAGAAGACCCGAGCCCCAGAGACGCTGCGACCAGCAGTTCCCGGAAAGCAGCAGGACAACGCCAGCAGCTCCGAATACCAGTGGCCAGAAATCGACGCTTACATAGCCAAGCTGGTCGAGCAGCAGCACGACACCAACAATGATGACGACAATGGCCGTCACCAAGGGGCCTCGGCGGACCGCGGCACGGGCCTTTGCGACTGCGTCCTGGCCGGCATTGTTGCGGGGGGCATTCAAGTTAGGATCAACGTTCATGGGTCATCTCCCTTTGCATTTTCGAAACGGGCGTTCTTGATGCGATTCCGTCACCTTTCGCATTCCAACTTGTGAGCAACACGATCAGTCCGGCAATGATGAGCAACACGGGCCACCACTGGGCCAGCAGGTGCAATGCGGGGAAATGCTTCGCCGCAATCATTTCAACTTTGTCTTGCAGCATCGCCAGGCTGGCACATGCCACGGTGACCAAAGCACTTGCGTCCAGGTCGCTCGAACCATGATTGATGTTCGCCATATTGTTTCCTTCCGCTGACTGCTCACTACACGAGCAAGCCTAGCGGCTATGGCTATGGAGGTCGTCTCTTTTTCGGCGAACGGCGGCTGCCTACCGGCGAAAAAAGTCTTTTCGGGAGCGGGCATGCGGGTTGCAGTTGGGGGACTCATTCCTTCTCCGCGCGTGCGCCGTGCCTTCCAGCGCCTTCGGCAAAGCGGGTTGCGCCAGTCGCGGCCTCGCCTGACGCCAAAACTTCAAGACCGTGGCGCAACTCGTTGCGGCGGCCTTCGTCCCAGGGCATGGACCATTGTTCATATGCGGAAAGCCGGTCAGCGCGCAGGCAGCGTTGAGGAAATTCCCCGATTGCATGAGCGAGCAGCAGCGCATGTTCCAGGGCCCGGCCCGGCTCGACCAGACGATTGACCAGACCCATCTGCAGTGCTTCTTCACCAGATACTCCGCGGCCGGTAATAATAAGGTCCAGCGCATGGCTTTGTCCGATGAGTCGCGGCAAGCGCACTGTCCCCAGATCGATGAGCGGAACTCCGAAGCGGCGATTGAACACCCCAAATACTGCATCGTGCGCAGCTACGCGAAGATCGCACCATAGCGCAAGTTCCAATCCTCCGGCAACGGCATGTCCTTCCACTGCCGCGATAACCGGCTTGCTGAGAAGCATCCAGGTCGGGCCCATGGGGCCCTGGGCTTCAGCATTCACAAGCTTTCGTGTGCCAGCGGAAATCTCACGCAAGTCGGCGCCGGCGCAAAATGCGCCGCCCGCGCCTGTAAGAATGGCGACGTTCAGCGAGTCATCGCGCTCGAATTGCTGGAATGACTCAGCCAGGGTCTGCGCTGTGGCGGCGTTGACGGCATTCCTGACTCTCGGACGATTGATGGTGACAATGAGCACGTCTCCATCGCGTTCGACAAGCACTGTCTTGGTTTCTTCCGGCATGGTAATTCCTCGCCAGGCTCGCGTGCCGTCCAAGTAGACCGGGACACGATCCGCGCGACTATCGTAGCCTATGTTTGAGCATTTTTACTTGCTGGATGAGGAGTTCAGAAAAAGCAGAACCGGGGAAATCAATCGGTGACAGCGCCAACGCTGCTGCTGGAGACCACCCTCGCATATTTTGCCAGGACGCCCGTTTTGGCTTTCTGTTCAGGCGCTTTCCAGTTTGCTTTGCGGCGCTGCAATTCCACGTCGTCTAAATGAAGATGAAGAAGCTGCTTTTGCGCGTCGATAGTGATCTGATCTCCCTCGGCTACGAGAGCAATGGCGCCCCCCACGGCGGCTTCGGGCGAAATGTATCCTACGACCATTCCGTAGGTCCCACCGGAAAAGCGGCCGTCGGTGATGCAGGCGCGGTTCCATCTTGACCAGCTCGTCATAAATATGAAGCACGGCACCGCCGGGATAGCCGAAAATGGTGTCGACGCCTTCCCGCACCAGCGCTTCCAGCAGAATGCGGGCGCCGCGCATAGGTTGCGGCGGCATTGCTCCGGTGGGATGACCCGCGTTTTGTTCCGCCAGCGTAACTTGCATGGGTTCTCCGAATAACGCGAAGGCCGTCATCGTTGTTGGATGGCGGCCTCTTGTCCGCCCATAGTCGCTGGCTATGATGTATAAGTAAAATTAATAATTTGTTGTTATGTTATCAAGTTTACTTATAGAGTTACAAAAACTTATGCGCCGGATGGTTTGTGGTTGCGGGGTGAGAAGGCTTCTTCTACCAGGTCCTGCGAATCGGATGGGCCTCGGTGTTGAAGACCACTGCGCTCAAATCGAGCTTCTCACGCGGGGCGAAAAGCAGGTACAGATATTTCAACGTCTCCGCAAGAAAATAGCTTTCCATGCGGTCGGCTTTTTCTTTGGTTGCAACATTGCTCAGCGCAGCATAGCCCGCTTCCGTTCTGCAATGACGGACCAGGTCAGAAAACAATGTCCGTCCCATTTCCTGGTAGTGCCGGTCCTGGGTGTAGAAATGCAGATAATAGGCCGACTCCATGATCTCCGGACGCAACTGGTAGCCGGGTGAAGTTATTTTCATGGTGGAGTAATCCAGTTCCTCGGGCTCAATGCCGAAGGTGGTCCACATCTTGTACGACGACTCCTGCAACCGGCGTGCGCGGTCAAGGTCACCCGAGCGTGCGAGCACGGCGGGGAAGAATGCATCCAGTGCGCCGTATCGCGTGGAGATCCGCTGGCCGGTATTCATGTCAACTTGGCTGTACCAGAGTCCGGTGGGCGTGTCGTCGGCAAGGTATTTGTTGACGGCGGCAATGCTGGTCTTCCACATCTGCTCGCAATCTTTGTCGTCGAACAGCAGCCAGGATTTCAGAAGATATTCGTAGTAGGAGTCAATGCCGCCGCTGATGTGGCTGGTGGTATCAATCCACTTGCCGGTTTCCACGTTGATGACCGAGCCCACCAGCCCCAGCGGTGACCGCCGGTTGTACAGTTCCACCAGAGCGTGCTTGGCCTTGTCGTAATAGACAGGTTTTCCGGTGAGTTTGCTGAGCGTGCCGAACTCGATCAGCAGCGTGCCGATTTCGGCGGGGTTGCTTTCAGCGCCGCGCGTCTTTCCGGTTTTGAGATTCACATACATGTACGGCATGCCGGTTGGGGAGTTGAACGCGGGTAACAGACGCGTGCCCAGATCGTCTGCCAGGTGTAGAAGGCGTTCGTCGTGCGTGAGTTGATAGCTGCTGAGCAGGCCACCCAGCAGGCGGATGGTAATCTCGAAATTCTTGACCTCGATATCTTGATCAAAAGAGAGATGGTGCACGATCAGCTCGCGGGTCTGGTCCGCTTCATGGGTGAGGCCCATCAGGATCATGGTGTCCAGCGCGTCCACCGGCGTCATATATAAAGATAAGGCGTGCCAGTCGCGGCGGCCTTTACTGAGAGGCTTGAGTTCATCGTGTCCCCAGGCGTAGCGCTTATAGGCCTTCCAGGAATGCAGAAACTCCTGCCGGACCTGCTCGGCTTCATTCTTGTCTGATACCAGTGCTTTTGAAACGCCTTGCGCCGCAACGAACTGGGTAGCCGTGGCGGCAAACAAAAGTAACAGGACCACGAAAGAAACGGTGCGCATGAAAGTACCCTTCTTAAGCGACAAGAACACCTGCTTTGTTCGTGAAATGAAAGGCGGCCGCTTGGTTTCTACGGGTTTTGTCATTTTTGCCTAGGTTAAGTATGGTGGACATCTCCGCGGCTAATCCGACCCTGCTCTGTATTTTGTTCCGTTTTCGGAACAAAACAGCGAAGAATGTTGGGATTTCCTTTCCCGGACTGACAATGTCATCTGGCAGCGAGTTTCCAGTGTTGCCCACGAGGTACGATTATGTTGCAGGAAGAAGTTCTTCACCGGATCAACAATCAACTGGCAGTAGTCATGGGACGGGCCGAACTCCTGGGCTGTCAGGTCGGGGACACCAGGTCCCGGGACAACTGTGCCGAGATAGAACTCGCTGTGCAAAGAATCACCACGTTGCTGAACGATGCTGCAGATCAATCCTAAGCGCTTTTTATTTCCGCCCTCCGGTCTACTCGTCCGCCACTTTCAAGACCAGCTTTCCGAAATTCTCTCCGCGAAACAGTTTTAACAGTGTGTCCGGGAAAGTCTGCAGGCCGGTGACAATGTCTTCGCGCGATTTCAGTTTACCGGCGGCCATCCATCCGGCCATTTCCTTGGCGGCCTCGCCATAGCGCGCCGCGAAATCAAAAACTACCATGCCCTTCATACTGGCCCGATTGACCAGCAACGAGAGATAGTTCGACGGTCCCTTCACCGGCGTAGTGTTGTTGTATTGGGAAATTGCGCCGCAAATCACGATGCGCGTCCCGCGCTTGATCTGGGTGAGCACCGCGTCCAGAATGTCGCCACCCACGTTGTCAAAGTAGACATCGATTCCGTTGGGGCAATGTTGCTGCAACGCCTTGCGGACGTCCGCGGACTTGTAATCAATGGCCGCGTCAAAGCCCAGCTCTTCCACCAGATATTTACACTTGTCCGGCCCGCCGGCAATTCCGACAACAGGGCAGCCTTTGATTTTGGCAATCTGTCCCACGACGGCGCCCACGGCCCCGGCAGCGCCGGAAACCACGACGGTCTCGCCGGGCTTGAGCTCTCCGGTATCGAGCAAGCCAAAATAAGCGGTCATGCCCGGCATGCCCAGCGTGCTCAGATAGACGGGAAGCGGCGCGAACTTAGTATTTACTTTATTTAGTCCCTGGCCATTCGAAGTGGCGTATTCCTGAATGCCAAATATGCCCGTGACCAAATCACCAACTGCAAATCCAGGGTTTTTGGATTCCACCACGCGTCCGGCGCCGCCGGCGCGCATGACTTCGCCGATGCCTACCGGCGCAATGTAGGAGCGGCCTTCGTTCATCCAGCCGCGCATGGCGGGATCAAGAGAGAGATAAAGCACTTTGATCAGGACTTCGCCGTTGGCCAGTTCGCGTACTGGTTCCTCGGTGTAATTCCAGTCACTTGGTTTAGGCATTCCCACCGGCCGCGCTGCCAGCCGAAACTGATGATTGATTGTGCTCATGATGATTGTCTCCGTGGCCATTGTACTGGAGAGCAGTTGGCAAATAGCAATTGGCAATGAGCCAGGTCGATCAGCGTTCTTCAGCGTGTACCAGCGGCAAGTCTTGATTCAGAGCAACCGCGACCGTTGTCTCGCGGATCAGTCTTGCGTAAACGTCCGCACTGGGCCGGGGACGGCGGGTCTGCGTTTCAGGATCAAGTTCAAACAAGCCGAAGCGGAGATGCCAGCCTTCGTTCCATTCAAAATTGTCAGCCAGCGTCCAATGGAAGTAGCCGCGCAGGTCCGCGCCTTCCGACAGCAGGCGGTGCATCTGCTGGAACGTGGATTCGAGCAGCCACGGACGCAGCCGATCGGCCCGGTCGGGCACACCGTTTTCGAGAATGTAGAGCGGCTTATTAAAGGGCAGGAAACGGCGCACGGCATGCCGCAGACCCTTAGGGAATGCCTCGCCATACGGGATTTCGATGCCCGGATCTCCTTGAGGTTTATGCGGTGGCACCGTGAACTCAAAATACATCGTCTTGCGGGCGCGCAGGCTGAATCCCACACGCAGGCGTATGTAATAGTTGATGCCCACGTAATCGCAGGTGTCTTTTACTTCGGGCAGGCTGTGCCCGAGCAAGTCCAAAGGAAATGGCGCGCGGCCGGTACGAATGCAGTCGGCAAAATTGTCGTTGAAGCGCCGGTCAATAAAGCGGGTCATCCAGCGATCGATGGCTGATTCTTTGTTGCGGGGTTTGAATACAACGTAATGCTGCGCCCATCCGACTTGCGCGTTGGGTTGAAATTCGTGGATGGCGCGATAAGCGGCGGCATGTGCCCGGCAAAGGTTCTCGGTGACGCGAGCGGCTTGAATGAAGCGTCCCTTTTTGCCAGGAGGGAACTCGCCGAGAAAATATCCAAGAGACACGTAGACGTTCGGCTCGTTGAAGGTGCTCCAGTCACAGCAAAGGTCGCCGAGCGCTTCGACCACGCGGCGCGTAAACCGCTCGAACAGCGGGACAGATTCTGGCGAAGCGAATGCTCCTTTGGCTTCAAACCAAAGTGGATTCGTAAAATGATGGAGCGTTACGAATGGCCGCAGGCCGCGAGCGTGCAGGGCCACAAGCATGGCGCGATAGCGCTGAAGCGCTTCATTGTCCCAGATATTTTCACTCGGCTCAATGCGGCTCCATTCAACTGAGAGGCGCAACGCGTTGATCCCCAGAGTCTTGGCGAGGTCAAAATCCTGTTCGGCGTTGGTCCACCAATCGCAGGCCAGTCCCACCTGGTCACGGGATTTGATTCTTCCTGCCTTTTCCCATGCGGACCATTGATTGTTGGAATTGTTTCCCTCAACCTGATGGGAGGAAGTCGATACGCCCCAGGCAAAGCCGGCAGGGAACTCGCGCGAGTGCTTGTCGGTCGGTCCTTTATCCATCAACCGTATTGTACTAGCCGCGGGTTAGACCTTTTGATGCCAGTAGCCCTGATCATGGAGAAAGTAGTCTTCATTAAAGGTGTTCAGCATGGTCTTAAAGAACAACAGGATGATCCGGGAGTGTCCCATATTGCAAAAACGGCGGTTCGTAGTGTTGATTTTTCCGGAAACGATCCCAAACTTCCAGTTTGCTACTTTCTTGCTGAGCAGATAGTCCTCGGCGTAGAGCGCGCCTTCGTTGAATCCGCCCAGCCGGTCGAATCTGGCCTTCGCGAACAGCATGAACATGCCGGTGCTGAAAGGCCTGCACAGCAGGGAGCCGTACTGCATGAGGTTGCTGCCGAAATAGAGCAGCTTATCGCCCACGTTGCCGCGATCGCACCACACGTTGGTGGTAACGCAGTGCAGGTTGCGCCGCTCCGCCAAGTCGATGGCCCGCCGGACCAGGGTGCGGTCTTTCAGTTCCATGTCCGCGTCAATAAAAAGAACAAACGGCGTGGTGGCTTTGCGAGCACCGGCATTGCGTCCGACGGACGGCAGTCCGCCGGAAATGACTTCCACATCCATCCGTCCGCGGAAGCTCAGGGCCAGTTCTTGCGTGCCATCGGTGGAACCGGCGTCAGCAACGAATACTTTGGTATGCCGCATCTGCGGGTAGTCCTGCTGGGACAAGGACTCCAACAGATTCGGCAATAGTTTCGATTCGTTCTTGGCCGGGATCACGATCGTCAGTGGACTCGAAGACGTATTCATGGATGGCCACTCCTTCTTGATTGATGGCAATGTAGGTGCACTGTGCGTCGACCCAGGCGCCGGAGTTGTAGTAGTCAACCCCATCGCGCTCCAGGTGCAATGGGACATGGGTGTGTCCACAAAAAATGCGCTCAGCTTTGCCTTGTTTTGCGTAGCTGAGCGCCCCGTCTGCCACCTTCGCGGACAGCCGGAGCCATCTTGTATTGAGACGGTCCAGGTAGCGGGCGAAACGTTTATTCTTCAAGTCAAATTTTTGCAGGTAGAGATACAGAAGCTGGCCGATTTCGCTCAGCACAAAGTTGTTGATGGCAAAGCGGTCAAACTGATGTCCGTGGATGGCCAGGTGCCGCTTGCCGGCATGCTCCCAGACATATTGCTGATAAACCGGCACACCAACCAGATGCGACATGAGCTGCGCCAGGCCGTGATCGTGATTGCCTTCTACCCAGACAACTTCGACGCCATGGCGGGGGTTCGAGAGCTTGCGAATGTAGCTGAGGAACTTCCAGTGCTCTTTGGTCAGGCGGCGGAAGTTGAGGTCGCTAAAAATGTCGCCCAGCAGAATCAGGCGCTTGAATTGAATCGATTGCAGGAACTGCAATGCTTCGCCCGCCCGGCTTACTTCAGACCCAAGGTGCAGGTCGGAGATGATTACCGTGTCCTGAAAATCTGCTGCCATGCACTACTTTTGTAGCAGCCGGGTATTAAGGGAAGAATAAAGAGGCGTGAAAGTTCGGCAAAATTAGGGCCGTAGTCTGTTGATTTCCTTGATGCATCTGGGATTTTAATCGGATATTCACAATTCAGGACGTTCTTGCGGTGGTGAGTCCTGGCGGTTCGACAGGAAATCGTCTGGGACCTCAATCGTTTCCATGAGATCGAAGAAGGCTTCCCAGGAATTTGCGGACTCTCGCGCAGTCTGATCCGGAGTGCCGCGTTTTGTTGTGCTCGAAGACATCGTGATTTCAGGATACACCGAAGGGTGGACGCGTGTCTGACTATCAGGTAGCCGTTTGGCAGAGGGTTAAATTTCCGGCATGGGCGACTTTACGGCCAAGTCGCTTGCTTCCGAGTGGCCGGCCATCCGGCAACAACTGACGATAAGCGCGTTTCTCAGTACTAATCCGACCAGATCTCCCGGAAGGCGACGACATTATCCGGCCGCTTTACCAACCCATGCTATCAAGTAGACACTTGGCGGCATGATGCCAGCACTTCGCCTGCCGAGTCTTGTAATCTTGTTTAGCCGATCTTTGGCCTGCCGGACGAGCGGCTTACCATTCGGCATGTTTCCGGTTCTGGTGCGCAGCCATATGTGGCAGGCACATTACTCGCTAGACAGGAAGTCATGCGGATTCGGGGCCTGGTGCGTGGGTTCGACCAGCTGTTATTTTCGAAGTAGTAGACCGCTTGCTTTTACTAACAGGACACCCTACCACCGAGTTAACGCCTGCGCGCACGAATATGTCCTTTTTTAACTGTTTGCAGCAGCGTAATCAGACCTTTCAACGCTAGCGAAGGTTCACCTCGCCAGACCAGATGAGTACGATTCGCGGAAACGTGTGGCGGCAGGGTGTGCTGTTTGACTTTCTCCGCTGCATTTAACGTAGTCAGCACGGACTTGGGCACAATGGCAAAACCCGTGCCGGCAGCTACGCAGGCAATCATGCCTTGATAAGACGCAAACTCAAGCGCTCGCTCCGGCAATACATTTTCACTGCCCAACCATTCTTCAAGGCGTTTGCGATACGAACAGCCATGGGCGAATGCAATTATCGTGCTTCGCCCGAGGTCTCTCGCCTTTTGAACGTTTGCCGTCTGCTTCGACGTGATCAGTACCAATTCCTCCCTGAATACCGCAGCAGATTTGAGCTCTGACGAGGTGAACGGCTCGGAGACAAACGCGGCTTCGATGTCGAAGTTCATTACGCGATGAATTAGAGCCCCCGTTGTCCCCGTAACCAGTTCCACCACTACGCCTGGAAACTCGGCATGGTACCGGGATAGAATCGGCGCCAACCGGGTTCCGGCGGTGCTTTCCAGAGCACCAAGGCGGAATGTGCCCTGGGCTTTTCCCGTGCGAAGTTCGTGTACCGCCTCATCCGCAAGGCGCAGCAGGCGCAAAGAGTAGTTGTGGAGCGTGCGACCTTCCGCAGAGAGGTTGAGGGTCCGGCCTTGTCTTCTGAAAAGCCGAACGCCGAGATACTCCTCGAGTTGGCGGATCCGCTTAGTCACATTCGAAGGCACGCAGTGCAGCTTGGCTGCCGCACGGACCACCCCGCCTTCTTCCACCACGGCTTTGAAAATGGCCACCGACTCCAAATTGATAGTTTCCATAAAGAGAATAATAGTTCATAACAATTCATTTGTCAGAAATGATTGTCTTCCAGTCTAATGTTTGGTGAGGTTGTTGAGCGTGTTTTCGATTCGGTCGGCGTTGACGGAGCGGGCATCGGCGTCACCCGTGGCGATCTCTGCCGCCGGCATGATCTCTCTAGCAGTCGCCATGGGAGTGGGACGATTCGCCTTTACTCCGCTGTTTCCGCTCATGGTCCGGGATGGACTGCTCACAAGCGACACCGGCGCACTGCTTGCAACCAGCAATTATCTTGGGTACCTGGTGGGCGCGACGTTGGCTGCTCGTCTACGGATGGGTGCGACGTCGCTGTTAAGGCTGGGTCTCATCGGGATCGTGCTTGTCACCGCGGCGGTTGGCTGGACATCTTCCGTCTTGGCCTGGGCGCTGCTGCGATTCCTTGCTGGTGTACTAAGCGCATGGTCGCTCGTGGCGACGACAGCATGGACCCTTGCATGGTTAGGCAGGCTCGGTCGCGCCAACTTGGCAGGCACAGTGTTCGCAGGCGTTGGCGTCGGCATTGCCGGGGCTGGAGTGTTCTGCCTGATTGCGGCTCGCCCCGGTGTGCCTGCTGAAAGGTTGTGGGTTGAACTTGCGGTGCTGGCATGCGCCGCAGCGTTGTTACCGCTAATCGTGAGCCGAATCGGTCCCCAGACCAGCGGCAACGATCACAGCGTAGACATTCACACTACGGAGGACGCCTGGCGTTCGCGAACCACTGGCTTAGTCGTATGCTACAGCATCTTCGGGTTTGGATATATTCTTCCGGCAACCTATCTGCCCGCGCTTGCCCGCCAACTGGTGGACGATCCCAGGGTATTTGGTTGGGCTTGGCCGATTTTCGGAATCGCCGCGGCCCTGTCTACCGTGATCACATCGTGGGGACTGCAACGATTCAGTCGTGTCCAGGTATGGACCGCATCAAGCGTGCTGATGGCAGCCGGCGTGCTTCTGCCAACCCTCTGGCGATCGATCATAAGTATTGTGGTTGCGGCGTTGCTTGTCGGCGGCACTTTCATGGTCATTACCATGGTTGGGATGCAGGAGGCGCGGGCCCGTGCCGAGGATAACGCCACCGTTATCCTGGCGAAAATGACCGCAGGTTTTGCGTTCGGACAATTGGCTGGACCGGTGGTGTCCGCGGCTCTTGGTCGAATCACCGCTGATGCTTCGTTTGCGCTGAACTACGCGATGCTGTTAGCGGCCGCGAGTTTGATAGCCAGTGCGATGTATCTGTCGTACGAAAATCGTGAGCGAAATCGGATCAAGGAGCATTGAGATGGAAAAGAGGGTTGATGCCGACGCTACCCCGCAGGGCTTCGGCAATACGAAGACAGAACGTCTGCCTTGCCCCGAACGGAGCGCGATGAACGGTGCCCAGCGCGCGGCGGCCGACGCGATCATCAATGGCCCCCGCAAGGCGATCTTCGGCCCGTTCGTTCCCTTACTACAGACTCCGGTGCTGTTGGAGCACGTCGGGAAGGTTGGCGAAACTCTCCGATTTCAAGGCACGCTGCCGAACCACGTCCGTGAACTTGTCATATGCATTGTCGCGAGAGAGACAGGGAACCAGTTCGAATGGCAAACGCACGCTCCACTAGCCATTCAGGCGGGCGTTCCCGGGATCGCTATTGACGGCCTAGGAGAGGGCCGCCGTCCAGGCGGGCTTGAATCAGAACAAGCGTGCGTAGTTGATTTCGTCAAGGAATTGATGTCGCGTCACGGCGTCTGCGACCAGACATACGTCGAAGTGGTATCTCATTTGGGAGAAGCTGGAGTCGTTGAACTCACTGCTTTGGTCGGCTACTTCGTCATGGTGTGCTGGATTATGAATGTGGCGCGAACGCCCGGTGCAGTAGGATCGAACATTCCTGCCCTATTACCCTTTCCGAGATAGTGTCGGCTTCGTTTTATTCGAAGGGTGGGCGAACCAGAAATTGTCACCAAACGGCTTCGAGGAATTAGTCCTGTGAAGTCGGCTTGTGGGAAGCTACGGTTACTCCCGAATCACGGGCCAACCGGAAACTGACCCCATCACCGCCTGGTTCTGCTCTCTTCCCTTGACGTCTCCTCGCCCCTTCTTTACGCTTGCCCACCAAGGAGTTACCGATGCCAAAGCGTCCCGATTCCGAAGAGTACGGCCTGGCGCAACGAGCGCATTTAGGCCGTGCGGCGCTGGGAGAATTGAAGCCGCGCCATTTTGATCCTATAGACGTTTTCCGGCAATCCTGTGTCGGACGCGTTCCCCGTCTGCTGCCGCTTAAGTTCCGGCTGATGAGTACTTCTCCGTTCGCATTCTTTCGCGGCTCGGTGGAGATCATGGCCGCCGATTTTGGCGCGGCCCGGAACACGCGCATTGGTGTCCAGCTTTGCGGCGATGCTCATCTTAAGAATTTTGGTTTTTACGCCACGCCCAGTTCGGAAATCGTGCTCGACATCAACGACTTCGACGAGACTATTCGCGGGCCGTGGGAATGGGACGTAAAGCGCATGGCTACGAGCATTATGCTGGGAGGAAGGGTGGCAGGCGATAAAGAAGCGCGCTGCAAGGCTGCGACCGACGTCTTTATCAGGCAGTACTGCGAGTGGCTGCGGCGTTTTGCCGCAATGCCCACGATTGACGTGGCGCGCCACAGCACGGTGCGGAACTTCCGCGACCCGTTTATCCGCGATGCCTTGAAAAAGGCTGAGCGGTCCACTCCGCTCTCCAACATGGCGAAGCTCACGCGTAAAAAGGGCAAGGATTATCGTTTTATCTTCCACCCCAACACTACATGGGAGGTCGAAGGCAAAACCAGGAAAGCCGTGCTGCGCGCGCTGCCTGCGTATCGTGGCACCCTGGCTCCGCACTACCAGCAGCTTTTTGATCGCTATCATGCCGTGGATGTTGGATTCAAAGTGGTGGGCACAGGCAGTGTGGGCACACGGGATTACGTTGTGCTGCTGTTCGGACGGAGCGACGCGGACCCACTGTTCCTGCAGATTAAGGAAGAGCCGCCTTCGGCGTACGCGCCCTATTTGAAAGATACCGGCCCTGCCATGCACCAGGGGCAGCGCGTGGTAGAGGGGCAACGGGCGTTGCAAGTGTCGTCTGATCTTCTGCTGGGGTGGTGCACGATTGATAGACGCGACTATTTGGTGCGCCAGCTCAGTGACCACAAAAGCTCGGTTGAGCCCGAAGAACTTTTGGGTAGACGTCTCGCCGAATACAGCCGCGTCTGTGCCGAACTACTGGCCAAGGGCCATGCGCGTTCCGGACATCCGGTGGCAATTTCCGCATACGTGGGCGGCTCCGACAAAGCGCAGAAGGCGCTTCTGCGGTTTGCGGTGTCCTACGCCGACCAGGTGGAGAAGGACTACGCCACGTTTGGCAAGGCCCTGAGGCAGGGGCGACTGAAGCACTCGGGAATAGCTTCCGCGCCTGCGGCATCCAAAAAAGATACTTCCAAAAAAGATACTTCCGAGAAAGACACTCAAGACCTTCCAGACCCTATTTAGGGCAATAATTTACTTGGCTCACCCATAGGTGTTACCATAATATTGAGGATCCTGAGAAGCAATGAGCATACTGCATGTGGGCCACGTACAGGCCGCCATCGAAAAGCGTTTTGGTTCATTAATAGACGTATCCGATGTGAGAGAGTCTGAAAAAGAGGATTGTTTCCTGACTCGCGGTCTTTCCGCGTTTGTGATAGCCGAGCTGTCTGGAGCTGAAGATAATATTGCAGCCTCATCGGTTTTAGATTGTCCCCGAGACAACGGCATCGACGCTTTGTATTTTGATCGGCTTGAATTGGTCTGCTATTTAGTGCAATCGAAATGGATCAAAAGCGGCAACGGAAGTGTTGACGTGGGATCCATTTTAAAATTCACAAGCGGTGTGCATGACTTTTTCCAGGGAGACCTTGAGCGATTTGGCCCAAAGACGAAGGCGCTTCGTCCACTAATAGAAGAAGTCCTTGCTGATTCCAAGGTCACATTTAAACTCATCGTTGCGTACACCGGGCAGCAGACTTTATCTGGTGATGCACAGCACCCATTGGACGAACTGGTAGCGGCGCTCAACGATCCGACCGAACTTGTCGGACTGAGAATATTGAAGCAAGAGGATCTGCATCGAATCGTGGCCGAGCAAGCCCTTGGCGAAACGGTAAATCTCCAAATCATGCTGAAGGAATGGGGTACTGTTCGTGAGCCATACATGGCCTACTACGGCCAGGTTGATCTCAAGGACATTGCGACTTGGGGAAAATATGGCCAATTTCTGTACGCCAAGAATATTCGTGGCTTCAAGGGAAACACGGATGTTAATGACGGCATCATGACCACAATCAAAAGCCATCCCCAAAATTTCTGGTATTTCAACAACGGAATTACTGTGGTTGCCGATAAGGTTACGCCGCAACCGCTTGGCAGCGGCACCCAAGCGAGCAGAGTCTTCGAGTGCGACGGTGCGAGTGTTGTAAATGGCGCTCAAACGGTTGGGAGCATTGTCGCCGCCGTCAGTGGAGGCGCTAACGGCTTGCAGAACGCTGGCGTCTTGGTGCGCGTTATTTCGCTTGACGGCTGCCCAGAAGGGTTCGGCATGGAACTCACCAAGGCCGCTAACACGCAAAACCGAATCGAGAGCAAAGACTTTGTGGCACAGGATCCACAGCAAGCTCGGTTGCAGACTGACCTGTTTTTGGAGCACCACAAACGGTACGTCTATCGCAGCGGGGATATGCCACCAACGCCAGATGAAGGCTGCACGTTTGAGGAGGCGGCTGTTGCGCTCGCCTGCGCCCATTCCGACATTAGCCACTGCGTTCAGGCCAAGCGTGAGGTTGGCAAATTGTGGGACGACATCACGAAGGCTCCCTATACGATCCTGTTCAACGTTGGCACACAAGCCGTCCGTATGTGGCGAGACATTGAAATTTTGCGAGCAGTCGAAGCGGAATTAAAAATATTTCAGGCCAATAATGAAGGAAAGGCCAAACTGATCGCCACTCACGGTAACCGCTTTGTCCTTTACATGTTCTTCCAAACCATGTCCGTTCCGGCGGATAGTAAGTTTGAAGCCGTAAACAAAGTCCTCCCTGCGGCTGTCGAAAAAATCCTGAGCACCTTGATATATGCTCAGAAAAAACATTACGACAGTTCGTATCCGAGTAACTTGTTTAAGAATCTCACGAAATGCAAAGACCTTGCCAAAAAGATGGGAGCGTCATGAAGGGAAAGCGTGAGCATCCACTGCCAGAATGCGTCGAAGGCTCCGAAGCATTTCGTAAATTCGACGACATCATGAAACAGATTCTTGCGGTGCCACACTCGACGCTTGTACGACGAGAGCAAGCTTACCGGAAGCGGTCTTTGAATAATCCGAATCGGCCAGGACCAAAGCCGAAGCGAAGGCCTAAGCAAGCTTTGCCTTAGGCCCACGCTTGCCGCGCATCGGATTAATTGACCTTTTCTCCTCCGGTCTTCCCGGTGAGTTCGGCGAATGTAAGGCGCTTGCCTACGATCTGTGAAATCGCCAAGTTGAAACGGTCAGCATCGTCAAGGTTTTTGCGGTTGTTGTAACGAAACATTTGTTCGTCAAGGTAACGGTAAAGATGAAACGGCTCAACACTCACATACGTTCCAGAAATGCCGCGCTTCAACAGCGACCAGAAGTTCTCAAGGCCGTTGGTGTGCACTTTGCCATCAACATACCGTTCCGCGTGGTCGATAACCTTGTGATCGTAGTCAGAGGACAGTCCGACGTACGACATAAAATTGTCAGTATAGACAGCGGTGCCTGCCGCTACATGTTTGCCAATCTCGCCCTAGAGCACTCCTCGACGGCGAGTAGGAATAACTCCGGCGCGAACTTCGCCGTCACGCTCAAGGATTCCGACTACTGGAGTCTTTCCTTTAACGCCAGTGGCATCCAAGCGCCGACGCCGTGCACTGCTGGCGTGCATGTTGCGGGCCTTGCCGCCGATGAAGGTTTCGTCTACTTCAACTTCGCTCCCCGGTCCACCAAGTTTCATCATCGGGTTGCCCTGCAACGCAAGCCGGATACGGTGAAGCATGAACCATGCGGTCCGCTGAGTGACTTTCAGACCGCGCCCCACTTCGTAAGAACTGATTCCGTTTTTGCAGTTGGTGACCATCCAAGTCGCTGCGAGCCACTTGTCGAGCGGGATAGGGGAATCCTCGAAAATGGTGCCGACCTTGACCGAAAACTCTCGCTTAGGATGGTGAGTGGAGCACTTCCATGTGCGGCGAGTGGCGTTATAGCTCACATGATCCGACCCGCAGCCGGGGCAGGTTACGCCATCAGGCCAGCGGCGCACCGCAATGTATTGAGTGCAATTGTCTGGGTTAGAGAAGTAAAGAATCGCTTGCTGAAGGCTTCTTGGCTCGCTCATTGTCTTGTTCTCCACGCTCCGAATGTACCTTAAAGGCGTGGGCGAGTCAAGTGATTTATTGCCTTCGCAAGGATATCATTCTACGGCAGTTACAAGATGGTTTTTCCTCCCAACGCCACTGGCAACACCTTTCAAAAGCAAAATAGACCCGAGTGCCGGAAATTAGATGGCGCAAAGCGATGCAGGTGGGCTTTGCACGACATGTTAACGTAATTTGTATAGTATTTCAAGAGTAAATAAGGCCCGCGTTCGAATCTCAACGGTCTGCCAAGCCGGTGTGCACCAGAGTGCACGCGCTTCGGCACCTGAGGACCGTGGCTATTTTCGCGGACGCTTTCTTGTTAGACTGCGCAGCATGCGGCTGATGCTCTCCCGCCTGATGGCGGTAACTGTTTTGGTTACCTGCATCGTGTGTCCGCTGGTCGAGGTGTTTGACCGGTGGGACCAAACACTGCAAAACGGGAATGACACCGAGTACACGTTCGTTGTTTTGGTATTGTGCCTAGGAGTGCTGTACTTATTTGCGTTTGCGTTCCATGGGCGTCTACCGTCAGCGGTTGGTTTCCTGTATGCGTTGAGGCGTTCGGCTTCCCGCGAACGTGAAGCGGTTCCTTTCTCGGAGATTCGCATTCCGATCAGCCCTCCCGGCGTCCCGCTGCGCGTCTAGAAGTTTCCCCATTCGACTGATCAGCGCTAATTGAAGGTGCGTTCGCCCGACGTTTGCATATTTGCGAACGCGACGCGGCATTGTGCCGCCGCACGGCACGACCACGCGGCGAGAAACCCAGCGCGCAGCTCGACCGGACATGCAGAGTTTGAAAATGGCGCAGCGAGAACGAACGGAGATATTACGACCTATGAAGGGATGCGCATGAGGCGAAGTCATTTTTTCGAGCCGCGGGTGGGCGCGATTGTAGTGTTCGTATTGGTGGGACTTTTGCAGGCGACGGGCGCCCATGCGCAGGCGTCGAAGGTGGGAGCAACGCTCGATGGCACGGTGAAAGACAGCAGCGGAGGTGCGGTTGCGGGCGCGGCGGTCACGGTGCGCAACACAGCCACCGATCAGGGACGCACGCTCGTCACCGACGAGGGTGGTTCGTTCCATGCGCCGGAACTTTCGGCTGGGATTTATGAAGTCACGGTGGAGCGTGAGGGATTCGCGCCTTACCGGCATACGGGCGTGGAACTGGCGCTGGGCGAGAGCGTGCGCCTCGGGATTGTGCTAGCGCCGGCCTCGTCGGCAACGCAAATCACGGTGACGGCGCAGCCGGCGAGCGTGGACGTCTCGCAGACGTCAGTGGTCTCCACGGTGGATGGGGAAAGAATCGAAGAGCTGCCGGTGCATAGCCGCAACTATCTGGATTTCGTGCTGCTGGCGCCGGGCGTCGTTAATGCACCGGCGGCCACACCGGGGAGCGGGGCCACGCCGCTCGCAGGGAGCGGATTCACGTTTGGCGGGATGCGCGCAAGAAGCAACAATATTTCGATCGACGGGCTCGACAACAATGACGAGTACACGGGATCGAGCCGCATCGAGCTGTCCCCCGAAATCGTGCAGGAGTTTCAGGTGGTGAACAACGGGCTCTCGGCGGAATCGGGGGGCGCGTCCGGAGGCTCGATCAATGTGATCACGCGTTCAGGCGCAAACGCGATCCACGGGGACGCGTTCATTTTCGTGCAGGACAGCGCACTGAACGCGCGCGATCCGTTCGAGAGCGATCCCGCGAAGCCGGCGTTCCGGCGTTATCGTGCGGGCGCAGCGCTGGGCGGCCCGATCGTGAAGGGCCGCACGTTCTATTACGCGGCGATCGAGCAGGAAAGCAATCGCGGGCAGAGTGGCTCGGATATCGACCCGCGAGCGGCGTCGGCGATTAATACCTTGCTGGCCATGGGAGCCGATCCGCGGCTGGCGACGCGGCAGATCGCCACCGGATTTTTCCCGATCGCTCGCGCGGAGACCGAGGCGGCCGGGAAACTCAATCACCAGCTAACGAAAAATACTTCGCTGATGGCGCGGTATGCGTTCGCGAACAATCGCGAAGCCGGCGATGCGTTTAACACCAGCGGGCTGGCGGACGCAAGCGCCCGCGGCAGCACATTTACGAGCGATTCGGCAATTTCCGGCTCGCTTACGACCGTGTACGGCTCGCAGGCCGTCGGAGACTTGCGAATGCAGGCGGCCACGTCGCACACAGTATTGCGGAGTAACGATGCGATGGGGCCGGAAATCGATATTGCGGGTGTGGCGGACTTTGGACGTCCGTACGGCGGGATAAACGAACGCCACGAACACCAGTACCAGGGAACTTACACGTATACGCGGACGCGGGGCAGGCACGTGTGGAAAGCTGGGGCAAGCGTGAACCGCGTGCGGATCAAGGCGGCCGCTCCTGACGGCTTTGGGGGCGTGTACGTGTTCGCGACGCTCGCCGATTTCCTGGCAGGCGCGCCCGATCAGTTTCGCCAGGCCTTTGGCCATGCGGCGGTGGATTTTCCGGTAACGAGTGTTGGGGCATTCGCGCAGGATCACTGGTCGGTAACGCGGCAAGTCACTCTGGACCTGGGGGTGCGGTACGACTTCGAGCATTTGCCATCGGGATTTGGGCAGGCGACGCACAACTTCAGCCCGCGAATGGGGCTGGCGTGGAGCCCGTCGGCAAGGTGGGTGTTGCGGACGGGCTACGGAATTTTCTTTGACCGGTACGTCGTGGCCAATCTCGCGCGCGCGGTGAAAAAAAATGGCGTGCAAGGGTTCGAGCAAGTTGCGGACGGCAACGCGGCGGCAAGTCTATTTGCGGCGGCGGGCGGCGGTGCATTGGAGACTCCCGCGGCGGGAATTGCGCCGTCAATTTTTCGAGTTGGTTTTCGCGCGGGCTCTGGCGCGGGGGCGCATTTGGCGACGCCTTACAGCCAGCAAGCCAGCGCCGGGGCGGAGGTGCAGCTCTCTACGAACCTGACGGCGCGCGCGGATTATCTTTTTGTGCGCGGCCTTCATTTGGCCCGCACGGTTAACGTTAATTTACTGCCGCCGGTGCCGCTGACGGCCGCTAACGCGGCGAGCCTCGGAGTAACCAATCCAGCGCCGCAGCAGATCGGCAGGCCTGTGTTTTCTTCCGGACGCCGCAATCCGCAATTCGCCGACATCTACGAGCTCGAAGATTCGGCCAGCTCATCGTATAACGGGCTCGCGCTGACGCTTAACCGGCGCATGTACGACGAGTTGGAATTTTCCGCCAGCTACACCTTATCGAAAGCTACAGACGATGCTTCCGATTTTGACGAAGAGCCACAAAACCCTTTTGACCTGGCGGCCGAGCGCGGTTTTTCCCGGCAGGACCAGCGACATATGCTGGTGTTCAACGGGCTTTGGGAATTACCGGTCGGCGAGGATGAGGATAGCCCGCAGAAAAAGGCTGGGCCGCCGAGCTGGCCGGTGCGCGTGTTCGGGCACATCGAGCTGGCACCCATCGTCACGGTGGGCAGCGGGCGGGTGGCAAATCCTCTGACCGGCGTGGACTCGAATAGGAGCCAGGCATTTCCACTTTCGTCGAGGCCGCTGGCCTTGGGGAGGAACTCGGTAAGAACGCCGTGGCTTGCAAACGCGGATTTTCGCGTGCTCAAGTATTTCCCCTTCGGGAAAACGGCGCACCTGGACGTGGTGGCGGAATTCTTCAATCTTTTCAACCACCCGAATATCTCGGCGATCAATCCGGTTTTTGGATCGAGTCTTGCGCCGACGGGCAGCTTCGGCCAGCCGATCGAGGGAACGGGCGGGCGGCGAATCGAGTTTTCACTCGATTACGAATTTTAGGTTAGGGAGGCTGTCCGTATCGCAGCACATCAGGCGCCGTGGTAGGAGAATAGCTTTTGGCATTGCGGCCTTAGGAAATGGCCGAAGATGGGGATGTCGCGGCCTCCCTTTTGGAGGACGTGTTTGCAGGAGATGAGGCAGGCGCGCCATTTGAATTCGTCGGTGCCGTGTTTTTTGCCGTAGGCGGCGATGTCTTCCTGGGAGACGCCGTAGACGATGGCGCCGATTTTGGACCAGACGCAGGCGCCGGCGCACATGGCGCAGGGTTCGTGGGTGGAGTACAAGACGAAATCGGGGAGATAACGGCCATAGCCGGAGGAGACGTATTTCAAGGTTTCGAGCTCGACGTGCTTGATGGAGGAGCCGGAAGTTTTGACGCGGTTGCCGGCGGCGGCGATGACCACCTCCCGCTTGCCCAGGACGCGAGTGATGACGGCACCGATGGGATAATCGCCGCGGTCGCTCGCGCGGATGGCCTCCTCGATGGCGAGCTGCATGAATTGTTTCTTGGGTTTGTAAGTGGGAGGGATCATTTTTTATGAGCGTTGCCGTGGTGCCACGATACAGATATTATGCACCCTTGCGCCACGGGTAATGGCAGGGCAGTTTCCAGCTTCGAAACGGCACTGAGGTGAACAGCATTTAATAGTCAGCAAACGAACATAGGGGGGCCGGGATGATTGAAAAGCAAGCGCCCAAGGGAAAGTTTCGGGTGATCGGGGTGGACCGATTGGAGAGCGCGCTGGAGCACCGCTTGATTGGGGATTATCCTTCCGTGAATGAGGCGTTGATGGTGGCGCATAAGAATGGGGCGACGCTGAATCCGGTGTCGGTTTATTGCGACGAAGGAAACGTGCTGTTTAGCGCGGGGAGTTATAAGGTCGCGCAGTGAAGTAGGAGCAAACTGCACGCTGTTGTTCGTGCTGGAGGTTGTGGCGCGCTCTTGCCGATACAGGAGAATGAGGGATTCCTCGTCGCTTCGCTCTGTCGGAATGACAACGTAAAGCCAGACGCATTCTCTGCCAATTCACAGTGGAGTCCCGCATTCGGGTTCGCTTTGTCGGAATGACAATGTAAGGCGCAGAACAGCGCCATTACTTTTTTTCGAGGGCTTCGGTTAGGGCGGGGATTAGTTCGAAGATGTCGCCTACGATGCCGTAGTCGGCGACTTCGAAGATGGGGGCGTGGGGATCTTTGTTGATGGCGGCGATGGTGCGCGCGCCTTTCATGCCGACTACGTGCTGGATGGCGCCGCTGATGCCGAGCGCCAGATAGAGCTTGGGCGCTACGGTCTGGCCCGAGCTGCCGACCTGGCGATCCATGGGGAGCCAGCCTTCATCGCAGATGGGACGCGAGGCGGCGAGTTCGCCTCCGAAGAGTTTGGCGAGCTTTTCGGCCATGGGGATGTTTTCCGGAGCCTTGATGCCGCGGCCGATGGCTACGATGATGGGAGCTTGCGTCAGGTCTACGGCTTGTTTGGCTTCGCGGAAAAGCTCGAGCGGGGTGGTGCGAATCTGCGCGGGCTGCAAGGTGATTTCAACCGGCGTTATGGGGGCGGACGCCGCGGCTTTCTCCGCCTGATCGCCACGGAAAGCGCCGGCTTGGAAAGAGGCAAACCAGGGCGGGGCGCCCACGAAGGTGACGTCTGCGGCGGTTTTTCCCTGAAACATCTGGCGCACGAAGACGAGCCGGCCGTTTTCGTGGCGGTAGCCGACGCAGTCGCCGATCATGCCTTTGCCGAGCGAGGCGGCGAGCTGGGGCGCGAAATCGCGAACCTGGTAGGTGTGCGGCAGCAGCACCAGATCGGGCTTGACGCGGTCGATTATCTGGCGAAGGGCGAGGGTGAAACCGTCGGGGGTGTAGCGCTCGAGCAAGTCATGCTCGGCGAGGAGGACTTCGTCGAGTTTGTAGGGCGCGAGATCTTCGGCGAGCGGGCGCATTCCTTTGCCGAGGAGGACGGCGGAGAGACGGCTCTGGGTCTGCGCGGCGATTTGCTGCGCGGCGCCGAGAGTTTCAAAGCTGACGGGATTCCACTTCGCTTCGCGTTGCTCGGGGATGAGCAGGATGTTCATGGCCGGTAAACCACCGGCGGAGGAATCGGGGCGGCGGAAATCAGCACGAATGCCGAGAGATTCTTCGCTTCGCTCAGAGGGTGTGACTAAATTGCGAAAAGGCGATTCTTTCGCGTGTAAGGCAATTGTTTTCAGCATCACTTTTCGCAAAAAATCAAAAAAGTCACAGCCTCTCAGAATGACAACTTGGGGCCACGGCTAACGCGACCGCGACACGCAAGGCGACGGCTACCACAGTGACTATGAGTCAGCGGCGAAGGCGAAGATCATCACGATGCACATTAGCGGACAGATGAACGATTGGCGGATTCGTGGCGGCAGCTTGAGGCGAAGATGATTTGTGAGCGGCGCATTAGGTGCGGATGCACAGCCAGGAATGGCTGTGCTACTGGAGGTGATGTGGCATTGGCGCTGCGGCAGCGCGGCTGCGGCGGCAATGTTGCGGTTGCGCTGCGGCGCTGCTGCGAGAATAGTGCGGCTATGCTGCGGCAGCGGCGCTGCGGCGAGCGTGCTGCGACAACGGTGCGCGCTGCGCTGAGCGGGCGTACCGGGTGGGTGCGCTTGGTGCGGGCGGCCTGCGCTGTGAGCTTGCTGCTGGTCGTTATTGCGATGGCGGTGGCGACGCCGGCGATGCTTTTCGCGCGGGAGCGCGAGCCTAATGCCGTGTTCGCCGAACGGCGCGCGCGGCTGGCGGCCCAGCTCAATGGGCCGGTGGTGCTGTTTGGATATACGGGGAAGGAAAATTCGTCGCCTTCCTATGTGTTCAATCAGGAAGAGAATTTTTACTATTTGACCGGACACAATGAAGAGGGCGCGGCGCTGCTGGTGCTGCCGCCAGGGGCCGCAGCAAAAGGATGGAAAGGGCCGGCGGAGATTTTGTTCTTGCCGCCGCGCGACTTGGCGGAGGAGCGCTGGAATGGGCCGCGGATGGGGCCGACCGACCCGGGAATCGCGGCGCGCACGGGGTTCGCGGCGGTTCAACCGTTTGAGGCGCTAAAGGGGCGCCTCGCCGACCTAGCCAAAAATTATGGTGATGTGTACACGGTGTTGCCCCAGAAGGAAGACACCGGGTATCCGCACGCACGCGAGTGGTCGGATTGGGTGCGGCAGGCCGCGCCCGGCCTGAAGCAGCATGACGCCGCAGCGGCTATCGGCGCGATGCGGCAAATAAAGTCGCCCGGCGAAATCGCGCTGCTCACCAAGGCCATCGAGCTTTCCGTGGACGCGCATCTGGCCGCTATGCACCTGGTACATCCGGGGCTCTACGAATATCAAGTGGCTGCGAAAATGGTGGAAATTCACGCCTATGGAGGCTCGGAAGCGGAAGCGTATGCTCCGATCGTGGGCACGGGCCTGGATTCGACGGTGCTGCACTTTAACGAGCTGAACGCACAGATTCAGGATGGCGACGTAGTGCTGCTCGATGTGGGCGCGCAATACGCGGGATATACGGCGGACATCACGCGGACGCTGCCCGCCAACGGCCATTTCACCGCGCGGCAGCGGGAAATTTACGAAATCGTTCTGGGCGCGCAGAACGCCGTGCTCGCGGCCATGAAGCCGGGCATGACGCTGGGGCGTGGCGGGCCGAACAGCTTGTTTCAGATTGCCTTCAATTATATGAACACGCACGGGGCTGACCGGGAAGGGCGGCCGCTCGGACGTTATTTCATTCATGGGCTGGGCCACCACATCGGATTGGACGTTCATGACGCGGGGGATCCCAACCGGCCGCTCGAGGCGGGAATGGTGGTTACCGACGAGCCGGGACTGTATCTGCCGGAGGAAAAAATCGGCGTGAGGATCGAGGATGACGTGCTGATCACGCCCACGGGATACAAATTATTGACGGCGCGGCTGCCGCGCACCGTCGCGGAAATTGAAGCGCTGATGGCGAGCCCAATACAGGCCGATCCGGTGTCCCATCCGGAGCCTAAGCAGGAGAGGCCCGCGTCGCCGGGCGCGCCTGTGACGGCTCCTTCGACGCCGCCGGTGCGGCCGCCATCGGTTCCGCCGCAATCCACCGTGCCAATGGGGCCGCCACCACCGACTCCCGGCGAGTGATGGTTGGTGAGTGAGGGCGCTTTTCCGCAGGACCTCCGCGATCTGAGACCGCGATTTAACTTTCGACTTAACTGGGGGCGAGCGCGGCTGCTAGCGCGGCGATGAGGGCGGGCTCCTCGCTGGGAAATACCGTACGAAGATCGAGTGCCAAGTGCGCTATGGCGCGGTCGTGAACAATGCGGGCGAGGACGGGAACGCCGGCGAACGGGAGGCGGAGTCGTGCTTCAAGCTGCGTCAGCGGCTGGCCGTGGCTGGCGACCTGCAGCAGATGCGTGGGCAGGCTCTGGTCGGGCGTAGAGCCGCCGCCGATAACCGACTGGCCATCGGTGATCTCAAATGTCGCCTGTTGCTCGGGGACCAGAGGGCGCAAAGCTTCCAGAAGCTTTGCGGTGCGCAGCGCGATTTCCTGCGGCGTCATGCGAAGCATCGCCAGCACGGGGACAGCTTCTGCGTCATTTTGCAGGTAGGCGGCAAGCGTCGCTTGCAGCGCGCCGATGGCTAATTTATCCGCACGCAATGCGCGGAACAACGGATGCTTGCGGACGCGGGCGAGGGGTTCGCGCCGGCCTACGATTAGTCCTGCCTGCGGACCGCCAAGAAGCTTGTCGCCGCTGAAGGAGACCACGTCGAGCCCGGCGGCGACACTGGCGCGCACGAGCGGTTCGGATACGCCGAAGCGGGAAAGATCGGTCAAGCTGCCGGAGCCGAGGTCTTCAAAGACGGGGACGGCGGCGCGGCGGCCGAGTTCTACGAGCTCGGCGAGCGCAGGCTGCGCGGTGAATCCCGTGATGCGGAAATTCGAGCGATGCACGCGCAGCAACAGGCGCGTACGGTCGGAGAGCGCGCGTTCGTAATCGGCGAGCGTGGTGCGATTGGTGGTGCCCACTTCGCGGAGTACCGCGCCGCTTTCCGCCATGATTTCGGGAATGCGGAACGATTCGCCGATCTCGATCAACTCGCCGCGCGAAACGAGGACTTCGCCTCCGCGGGCGAGAGTGGCCAGAACCAAAAAAACCGCGGCGGCATTGTTATTGACGAGGACAGCCGATTCCGCGCCCGTGAGGCGGGAGAGGAGCGCGGAAGTGTGCACGTCGCGGCGGCCGCGGGTGCCGGATGCGAGATCGTATTCGAGATTGGTGTAGCCGCCGGCCGTGGCTTGAATGCGCTCGAGCGCGGTGGGTGGAAGAGGAGCGCGGCCCAGGTTGGTGTGCAGGATGACGCCAGTGGCATTGATGACCGGACGCAACGAAGGCGCAAGCAAATGATTGATTTCGGCGGCGACCGCGTCGAGCAGGGAATCGAGGGCGAAGGAGGGCGGTGCGGGGTGGTTTGTGCGGAGGGCATCGCGCGTGCGTGCCAGGACGGCGCGCGCGGCATCCACGAGAAATGCGTGGTCCAGGCGGCGCGCAAGCGTCTGCAGGCGCGGCGAGGTCACGATCTCGTCCACCGAAGGAAGCTGTCGCAGCGCGGTGCCGCGCTCGTCGGCGAGGGGATCGGTGGGAGCGACGGGGTTACCGCCGGGTCGATCGGATCGTTGGGGGAGTGGCGCCATCTTGTGACAGTTATTTCAGCACAGGCGCGTGGCGCGAGCAACCGAGGCGGGGGAGTGCGGCATTGCTAGAGAAAGGAGCGACGCCGAGCGGCGTCGTTCAATGATTGGTAAGTCGATGGTCAATGATGGCGCACGATTGGTTACTGGGCGGCCCTCTTAGAACGCTGTGAAAGGAGAT
>PLJN01000059.1:1652-9954 GCA_003140235.1 Acidobacteriaceae bacterium | reverse complement strand
GGGAGGAAACGGCCGCCTGCCGACGTGGAATGGCGTATCGACCTGATGCTCAAGCGGTACAGCGACCGCGGGGCGGCGATGAATTACGCGCAGCGGTTCCGGTTCGGCAATCTTGCGCAGACTTATGCGCGATATCGTGAAATATTTCACAAACGGCTGAAAAAGCAGGAAGAAGGCAGGGTCGAGCGCCACTACGGGGCGGCGGCGCGTGCGGTGGAGGCGGAACGCGCGCGTGGCCGCCGGGCGGAAGCTCGGGCGCTAGCTGCGGTGATTTGCGCGAATCCCGCGCGCGAACCGAAGAAAGTGGAGCAGCTATATGCGGCCTTCAAGGAGGCGCGCGAGAGCTGCGGGGAAACCACGAGCCAGCTTTCGCGCCAGCAATTCGAGGCGTTCCTCGAGCAGAAAACCGCGCAACTTCGGAAGCAAAAAGGAAGCTGTGCGGTGGAATTCGTGGTCAGCGTGGAAGGCGGCAAAGCCCGGCTGAAGGCCCGGGTCACCTCGTAAAGCGCGCGTTGCGCCGCGAACGAATTTTTTCTCCCCTATGCTTACGCTACTCGGATGGCTTCGCAGCGCGCTACAATTTATTACGCGGGCTCCAAGTAGAGCCCACACCCGTCGATTTCCGCTGTCTCCATCGGCGCAGGCCTCAAGGTGCCACCAAGCATTTGGAGTCATCGACCACAGGCTGCACCGGAGGCGGCGAAGAGCCCGGAAATTCAAACATCAGGCGCGCGGGGGGAATCAGGCGGGAAAGGGCGCGGCGCCAAGAGCTGGTAAGCTCGAATTCCTGATAAAAGGGGCGAAATGCGCAGCGCTCGATGCCGCAACGGCGCAGCAGTGATTCGGCTTCCGCGCGAGAATAACTTCGATTGTTCGCGAAGTTTTGCGGAAGGAGGCCCATGCGCCTTGCGGGGCTGTGCCACCAGTTGTGGAAGTCGACGATGGCGCTGCCTGCCGGAGTGAGCGCGCCGCGGATCTGCCGCAAAAGCAGCTCTTCGTGGCTTTCTCCGCGGATGAGCGTGTCAAAACAAAGGATGCGCTCAAGGGACTGGACGAAGGGCATCCGAAAATAATCCAAACGCAGGAAAAGAACGTTGTCGATCCGCAGGCGCGCAGCCTTGCGGATGGCATAGGCGAGCGAGGCCACCGAGAGGTCGCAGTGCAGAACGTGCTGGAAATTCCGGGCCAGGCCGAACGTGTAATACCCGGCGCCGGCAGAAATATCGCACAGAACGCCAGCGCGCTGTACTTCGCCGATGCCCACCAGAGCCGCCCGAACGGCCTGAACCTGGCGCTCACGTTTTTTGATCCAGCGAGGAGCGGAAATTTCCGGAGCGCCCCAGGACATACGGTCCTCGCGCATGTCAAAGCGCTGCAGAAAGGCGCGCCGGTATTCGGCGACATATTCAGGATCGTGCGAGGCGGGGAGGTCCACGGGGCGGCTCGGCAGCAACTCCAGAAGCGCCCCGTGTTGAACAGGGTAAACCCGGGCGCACTGCGTGCATGTTGCGGCCAGGGCCGTGAAACGTAGCGCGGCATAATCGTCGGGACAGCGCAACCGGCCTGCCAGTTCGTGGAATTTATTTTCCATAGTCGCAGAGTTCTGCATTCGTCATGCAGGAGGCATCTTTCCGGTACGCCGCCATGCCAGCGAGGATTTCCTCGAGCGCGCTCCATTGCCCGGCCTCCTCGATTTCCCAGGAATGCCCCCAGAGGTGAAAGACTCCTCCCGATTTCGCCGCGGAAGCGAGCACGGCAGCGGCGGCCCAATCGGCCGATCGCGCGTATTGCACATATCTGCAGGCGTTAGCGAAATTCAGGCGCTTCGCAAAATTGCGGAAATACCCCCAGGGAGAGCGTGCGAAAGCCTGCACCGTGGTCGGTATGACATCGAGTCCCGCGACGCGCGCAGGCCAGCCGAGGGACATCAGTTCGACAGTGCGAACCCCGGCATAGCCCGCCTGCCTGGCGATCCGCAGATGGCGGCGGGCGAAACGGCCCTTGGGAAAACAAAACGTGCTGCAGGGCTTGCCGGTAATGTCCTCAGTCCATTTTTTCGATTCGAAGATTTCGGAGTACGCGGTTCGGGACGTGACTTTGGTGAGCTCGCAGCTCTCCATGCCGTGCGCGCCAATTTCGAACGTTTCCGAAAGGCGGCGAATGTCGCGGGAATGCAGAAGGGGCCGTGCGCTGCGCGCGGGAACATAAAAGGTGCCCGCCAGACCGTGTTTCGAGAGCAGTTCCGCGATGCGGAGGTCGAGGGGGTGACCGTCGTCCCAACTGGTAACGAGCACAAGTTTGGGGCGCTGCGGCGCACTCCGGCAGCCGTCTTGAATCGCCGGCGTTGCAGGCCCAAGGGCGCGCAGTCGGTTGCCGGAAAACGTCAGCTCCGATTCAGGCATTCCTGCACTCCACCGCAAAAATTATTGACCATCGCTTCGATCGAATACTTCAGAGCAGATTGGCCCGCACCTTCCTGGAGAGCCGCGAGTCTCGAGGAATCGCGCAGAACATCGGCAACGGCTTGCGAATAGGGTTCGACGCTGTTTTCCGTAATCAAGCCATTGTGTCCATCTTCGAGGTATTCGACCTCGGGACAATGATTTGGGATTCTCGTGGTGAAGAGCGGCAGCCGGGCGGCGAACGAGTCGAGAATCGCGAGTCCAACCTTACCGGGCATCATAAAAACATCAGCGATCTGCAGTAATGCGGCCTTTTGCTCGCCAAATTGCGGGCCTGTCCAATGCATCCACTCAGAATTCAGGAGCACCTGAGTTTCCACGTAAGCGCTTTCCGGACCGCCGCCAATAAGCAGCAGATGGAAATCGGGAATTCGCCGCTTGATCAGTCTTGCGGATTCGATGAGGAAAGGCAGGTTCTTGGAGTTTTCGAGTGCTCCACAGTAGACGCCAATGGGCGACGCCGGCGGGATGCCGATTGCGGCGAGCAAACGCGCTGTGTCGCCGGGGCTGAAATGCGCGATCCAGCGGCTGATTTGCGCGGTGTCCACGGCATTCTGAACGGTGGTAATTCTTTCGCGAGGAAAGCCCTGGCGAATCAGATACTCCGCAGCGCCGGCTGTATAAGCGAACCACCACGTGATGTAACGAAGAATTTTTTTCTTGTACCACTCGGAGAAAGCCTGCCGCCCGGCTTGCTTGTTTTCTCCAAAACCCCACAGGGCCAACTTTTTCAGCTTGCATGCGGAGAATGGAAGCAGAATCTGACTGACGAAAAATCGGGTGCCCTCGCTCGCGACAATCAGGTCGGCGGACGCGACTTCGCAGAACAGAGGCTGCACTAATATCCGGTTCAACAGCCAATAACCTTTAACGTTCAGGCCGTAGTGGCGGGGGAGGTCGCACTGGTCGCGCTTGGCCCCCTCGAGCGGCCGCGACTCACTGTAGGCCACTCGCAACGCGATTCCCTGGGAGCGCAGGGCCGCGTACAGGCCTTCGTAGAAAGGAAGCCGGTACTGTTTTATCTCCTCTTCAATAATCAAGACGCGCTTTCATGAGAGATTCCCACCGCAGGGAGCCTCTCGCTTGGCCGCCACAAAGGTGAAGTGGCCGGAAAAGAGCAATTTGAGCGCGTTTCTGCGCGGCGCCGGCATGCGCGCCGTCCGGGTGACGGCTTCGAGCAACAGGTTCAGCGGAGATTCGCTCTTAAAAAATGGATCGCAGAGGCGGCTGAGGTGGACGTAGCTGAGCGCCCTCCTGGCCATTAAGGTGAGTCCGTCGATTCCCGGCCTGACGACGGCGGAGTCGAATCCCGCATCGTGGAGCAGCACGCAAAATCCATAGGGCGTGTAATTCCAGAAACTTCGCGAATGAAAAGGTTCGAGGTGCGAGGTGGAGCCCGCCAAATGGCCGCCGGGTTTCAAGACGCGGTGCATCTCCCGCAAAAGCTCGTGGGGATGCCTTACATGCTCGAAGACCTGGCGCGAATACAGCAAATCGATTTCATTTTCGCCGCAGGGAATGTGCACGCCGTCAAAGGTGCGGAAGTTCAAGCCGCGTACACCGGTGCCCGTGGCCTCCGGCGAATCCAGCAAGTCCAGACCAGCCCAGGAAATTCGGCGATCGCAGTCGGTGAACTCATAAAAGCTGCCGCCGCCGCCACAACCCACGTCCAGGACTTTTATACAATCCTGCGGCTGCGGACATGTTTTGAGTAAATGCAGCGCTTCCTGCAGGCCGTAGGATTGCCACGAAACATCACCCGGCAAGTAAGGAGATAAGAGCGCGCCATCGCCGCTCGGGAGCCAAGGGCTGCTAGAAGCGCTCATGAGGCCTGCACCGCGCTGCTGCGAGGCAGGTTCTCCGGCAGCGTCTCCGCGAACAGGGGGGGCCAACCTAGAACGCGGTGATAGAGGCTCTCGAGGAGGGGTGTCTGCGTTCGCAAGTTGAAGAGAGAACGCACCCGCAGGTGGCCCGCGACGCTCATGCGCTGCCAAAGAGCGTCATTTTGCAGCAGGAGCAAAATATTTTGCGCCAGCGCCCGGCAGTCGCGCTCGCTCGCGAGCAACCCCGTTTCGCCGTGGGCGACCGCCTCGGGAATTCCTCCCGAGTCGAAACTGGCTACCGGCAGCTTCATGGCCTGGGCTTCCGCGAACACCATGCCGAAGCCCTCGCCGTCTCCGGAGACCGCACGAACGCTCGGTACCGAGAAAACCCTGGCCCTGTTCATCCACTTCCGAACGATTTCCGGCGGCTGCGCGCCAAGAAACTGGAATTTTCGAAGCCGGGTCTGGGCCATGCGTTCCAAGGACGGACGGAGCGGCCCGTCGCCGATCAGCACGAGATCGACATCGGGCTCCACCAATTGGATCTCGGCCATCGCCCGGATCAGATATTCGCAGCCTTTTTTTTCGGTGAGGCGCACCACAAAAAGCACCAGCGGTTCACGCACAACCGAGTCGTCGGGATGAAAAAACCCGGTATCGATGCCCGTGTAGTGCAGCGCAATCTTTTCGCTCGCGAATCCCTGCCGCCGCTTGGCGTCGGAGCGCACTCCGCGCAGCAGCAGATCGTAGAGGTCCACTTGCTGCACCAGAACGCCGCCGCGATAGTGCTTCACCGCGCGCAGCGATCCTTCCGGCGTGGGGCCGCCGGCGGCCAGCAGCGCATTCAGGGGAGTTGACAGCGAGCTCACGTCATACGCTCCCGGGCGCACAATTTCGCCGACCACGTAGACGCGTACGGTGCGCAGGCGGGAAAGCGAAACATCCGCGGACACATCGTGGAATTGCGTCCGCAAAAGCCGCTGCACGACTTGTTGCACGGCGCCCAGGCTTTGCCCGTTCACCAGGACCGGGCCAACTTCCGGAAGCGATACGCGGCCCTCGCGATCGACCGTGCGGCTCAGCCGCTGGGAAACGCCACCCCAAAGATCGATAGTCAGCCCGTCCCCGGGACCCACGACGTAATCGGCGGAAGCCGGGAAATCGATGGGAATTGCTCCCGCGGCGGCGGGCGGCGCATTGCGGAAATTGCGAAAGACATCTTCGCCGAAACGTCGCACCGGTCCCGGCGCAGGTGCAGTCGCCTGGACGTACATGTCGTAAACCGAGGGGATATCCGCGTAGGGCGAACGATGCATCGGCTTGCCCGGCGGCCCCATCTCCGCGGCGACTTCCGCTTCGAAGCTGCCCGCCTTGGCCTCCGCCGAACCCGTCCAGGCCCTCGCCATCAAACCGGCCTGCGCTTGCGGATCTCGCGAAAGTGGCGAAGATTGTGGCGAAGCGCTCTCGCGAGAAAGCCGGCTGCCGTCAACGACTGCCGACTGAGAATCAGCGGTGACCGGCCACATCCCGAATCCCGCGCTGTCTCCCATTCCCGCCGATAGCAGGCTGGCGCGAGGATTTCCCTCTCCAGGATTAGCGCTCGTGCGTAACGTCCGCGCGTCATCGTTCGTGCCCCGGTTCCAATCGCCGCCGTTACCCGGTCCGGGACTGCCCATGCCGGGATCGGCTGCATCAGGATTAAGCGAACCGGGGTTGAGCGAACCAGGGTTAAGGGAACCAGGGTCGAGCGCGCCGGGATTAAGAAACTCGGGATTAACCGAATCGGGGTTAATCAAATCCGGATTGAGCACATCGAAGTTAAGCGAATCGCGGCCGATAGGAAACTGGCCGAGATCGCGCGCCATGCCGCCACGGGACGCGGCGGCTTGGCTCTGGCCATCGCCCTGCGCGCCGCTTCCGGAATTCCGGCAGCCGGCGGCCACACACGGCGCGGTGATGTTTTCGGCCGGCCCGGGTCCCAGCAGGCGGCGAATCCGAGCCTGTACCAGCGCGTTGCGCTCGCGTCCAACTTCGGAATTAGGGTTGGTGTTCGCGACCAGATACCCGTAGCCCTGCAACAGGCGCGTCGCCGCAGCTCGAAATTTCGCGTCGTGCGCCAGCCGCGTATCAATCGCCGCATCCTCCAGGTCACTGTCTTCCACAATCTGGCCGTGATCGGCGGCATCCTTCGCGATCCAGCGCTTCAGTTCGACCCGCAATCCCGCATTGACGTCGAGTACCGCCATAATTTGCGCCGTCGAGGCTGCCACCCGGTCGAGATTGTCCCGGGCTAGCTCCGAGGTGGAGTCTGAAAAAGCCGTCGCGGCGCTCTGGCTGCCTGGCTGCTGCGCCCAGCCTGCCACCCCAACCAGCAACATCGCCGCCCACATGACGCCCAATAACCCAACGACGAGTGCCGCGCCACGTAATCCCGAGCGCGGGCCGCTTCCCGGCGTACTCGGCCGGTCTTGCCGGCCCGGCGCGCTCGCGACAGGTCGGCAACAACGTTCGTATCGTCCCGTGCGTCTTCGTTCGTATCTTCCCGGAAACATTTTCAGCCCCCTGCAACCTGCGATTGCGTGCGCAGCATGTTCAAGATTCCCGATTCCGAGGCCTCGAACGGAGTGGCGCGAATGTCGAACGAGCCGGAATAGAAAAGGCTGCAATTTCCATCTGCATCCAGGGCCACTATTTTCAATCCTGGATGCAGCCGTAACAGCGAGTCGCACAACAACGGCCGCCGGTCGGCAGAATCGAAAGCGATGATCAGGAATTCCGGCGCGGTCTCCTCGACCAGCCGCGGGATGTCGGCTTCATCCTGTATTTCGGCCACCAGTTCGATATCCGGCTGGTCGGAAATGGTGACCAGCAGCAGTTCCCGCATCAACCGGGGCCGGTAGGCGACCGCCACACGAATGGCTCGATTCATTGGACATACGCTCCGGAGCGGATAGTAGCCGCGCTGTTCAGAACTTGGGAACGGCTCATGAAGAACCTAATAAGGTCTCAGGGTGAGAGGGCGCCGCGGTAACCGGAGCGGTCCCCTGCCGTACCTGTGAGCGCGGTCGTTGGTACCGGGAAGGTCCCAGTCGCTGCACGATCCACTGAACGGAGCCGCTGCACGTGCCGCCGGACTGCCTGCGCTTAGACGGCGGCATCGCGCACCCCGGCAATTTCCACTACTTCGGTGCGGTCGTCTGCGCCTACTTTGCGCAGCATGCGGTGGATGTGGTTTTTGATGGTTTGTTCGGACAGGTTCAGATGCGACGCGATCTCTTTGTTGGTAAGCCCCCGCGCGATCAAGGGCACCAGTTCCTGCTGCCGCCGGGTCAAGCCCAGGTTCATGCGCACGCGGATAGGGGGAATAAACTGTTCCGCCTGGGCCGCGATCTTGAACAGGGCCCGGCACAGCCGCGGCGGACAAATCGCTTCGCCCTGCGAGACCGCGCGAATGGCCCCCATCACCTCCAGTGCCGAGGCGTCGCGAAGCAGATAACCCGTGGCTCCCGCGCGAATCGCTTTCAGAAACGTCGCCTCGATTTCATCCATGCCAATGACCAGCGCATGCATCTGCGGACGCGTGCGGCGAATGCTTCCGAGAAATTCCGCCGTCAGTAACGGGAGGGTCGCCGGGTCCAGCAGCACCACGTCGGCTTCGGCATCGGCGATTAATTTCGCCGCACCGCTGCCATCGAAAAACTCGCCCGCGAGCACCATGTCGGGCCGTTTTCGCAGAATTCTCCCCAGCGCTTCGCGCAACAGCCGGTTCCCGGCCAGCAGAAAAACCCTAATCGGTGGACACAAAGGAACGCCCTCCTGAATCTCCCCAAGCAACGATTACAGGGTCCGATCGAATGGATCGATCGCTAAGATCGTTGAACCGATCGATTAGCGAGATCGTTAAATCGATAAATCGTTAAGCGCTGTGATCCATCGCAATCGCAGTACCAACGAAACGGTCGTTTCGCGGTGGCGGCGGTGACCGTATCCCACGCCCGGTCGCGCGCAGGAAAACCC
>PLJN01000059.1:519-1581 GCA_003140235.1 Acidobacteriaceae bacterium | reverse complement strand
TTAGTTCTCGAAAATGACTTCGGCGAATGCCGTGTTACCGCTGTGGGTGATGCTGATGCTGATCTGGCGCACGCCCAGGCGCTCGGCATGTTCGCGCGTCGCGCCATGCAACTCGAGCGTAGGCCTGCCGCTGGGCTGCCGCGTCACCTCGATATCGCGCCACCTTACTCCGCAAGTCCAGCCGGTGCCGAGCGCCTTCATCGCCGCTTCCTTCGCCGCGAAGCGCNNGGCGTAAACACACGTTCGAGGAAAGGGCGGCCGCGCCGCACGATGGCCGCTTCGATGCGGTCGACCTCCGCAATATCCACGCCGAGACCCACAATCACGCCAACCTCGCGCTGCGCAACCCAGCCTCTCGCGCGCTCGCACTCTCGCATGCGCACCAAAAGGCTCCTCGCTCGTCTCGATTTGCGCGCATTTTTCTGTGCGATTATACCGCCGCTCGCGCGCTGTGCGGCGGCGGCGCGACATTGCTCACCCCACCCGCACACGTCACCGGCCGCGCTCCACTCGCCATTACGGTGCGCTACACTGGATTGCGAACATGTCCCGAACGACGCAAAGCGCTCGCCGCGCCCCCCAAGGCCTGCAAACCGCCGGCACCGGCTGGAGTATGCGCCGCCTCGCCGGAATCGACTTGCTTACCGCCGACCGTCTCGCGGAAATTCCCTGGCTGGTGCACGGATTCAGCACGCGCGCGGGCGGCGCAAGCGCTCTGTGCGGCGCGCGCGTGCTCAATGTGGGTCTTACGAAGTGGGATTCGGCGCGCGCGGTCGAGCAAAATCGCGGCAAGCTCCTGCGCGCGCTGGGAGTGCCGCAACTGCCGCTGGTGACTCTGCAGCAGATTCATTCCGACATCGCGCACCTGGTCACTGCTATACCCGCTGCGCAAGCTACCGATTCCGCTGCGGGCGCGCCGCGAGGAGATGCCTTGCTCACCCGCGAGCCAGCCGTGCTGCTGGGCGTGCAAGCCGCCGACTGCGTGCCGGTTCTGCTGGCGGACACGGTGACGCATGCAGTCGCCGCCGTCCATGCCGGATGGCGCGGCACGCTCGGGCGCGT
>PLJN01000059.1:0-505 GCA_003140235.1 Acidobacteriaceae bacterium | reverse complement strand
TGGCGCAGGCGTTTCTCGCGCAATTCGCCACCGCGGCGGAATGGTTCGACGGCCCCTTCGAGCGTCTCTGCCAGGGTGAGGAGCCCAACTTCCTGCCGTGGTTAAGCATGGCCCCTCCGGGACACGATCCGCCGGCCGAGCGGGTGCAACTGGACTTGCGCGCCGCCAACCGCTGGCAGCTTCTCGATGCGGGCCTGCCCGCGCGCAACATCGCCGCCAGCGCGATCTGCACGGCGTGCCGCACAGACTTGCTTTTCAGCTATCGCCGCGAAGGCCCGGAAACCGGCCGCCAGGCGGGAGTCATCGGCATCCGCGCCGTAGCATACGCGCCATCGGCCAGCGGNNCAAGCGCCACAACCGTGAACGGGACTCGCCGTCCCGCAAGCGTGAGCGACCCGCGATCCGGAGGCTCAAAATCGTGTGGCTGCTGGAGGCAGAGTCAACGCGTGTGAGAAAACGGCCAGTGTCCGAGAATCCCAGTGTCCGATAATCCCGGTGGTCTCAA
>PLJN01000046.1 GCA_003140235.1 Acidobacteriaceae bacterium | reverse complement strand
GCCCTGAGAGATTCGAACTCCCGGCCTTCTGATTCGTAGTCAGACGCTCTATCCAGCTGAGCTAAGGGCGCACTTGGGTGGAAGACCGTCTTTAATTCTACAACAGGCCGTCCGAAACCCAGAAGCGCTGCTGTGTGGCTCGGCATCAACAATCGCGATGCGGTCCAAGCTTTCCGAAATTCTGCTTACGCAATCCCGCTCTCCTCGGTTAAACTCTGGCCAGCAGAATTCACGCCGACCATGTTCACAACTTGGCTCACAAACTGGCACACGCTGTTGGATATCGCGGGGCGGACCGGCATCGTTTATTTGCTGGTGCTGGTCGGACTCCGGCTCACGGGCAAACGTGAAGTCGGCCAGATGACGCCCTTTGACCTGACGTTGCTCCTGCTGCTCAGCAACTCTGTGCAGAACGCCATGACCGGGCCCGATAATTCCCTGATCGGCGGAGTGACCGCAGCGGCCGTCTTACTGGGGATCAACTACCTCGTGGGACGGCTTTCCGACAAGAGCAAGCGCTTTCGCAAAGCCGTGGAAGGAACTCCCACGCTGCTGGTCCATCAGGGTGTGGCAATTCCGAGTCATCTGGCCAAAGAGTGTATTTCCATCGACGAATTGCATCGCGCACTGCGCGAACACGGCGTCGATAATATTAAAGATGTCGCGCTGGCTGTTCTGGAAGTGGATGGCTCCATCAGCGTCCTGAAAAATGAAGACGTTCCCAGCCATGCCAAGATGAACCGCCGAGTTAAATTTCTGAACCGGCATTGAACGCTGATCGAACGAAGACGTACCGGCAAATCTGAACGGAGACAAAATGGACGCACACGAAATCGAAGAACAAGCCGAACACGCACACGAGGGCGGCCAAAAAGCTGTTGGCTTGACCATGGCGGTCACGGCGGTACTACTGGCCATCGCGACTCTGCTCAGTCATCGCGCCCACACGGAAGAGATCCTGTCGCTCACGCAGAACGTGGACGATTATGCCTTCTATCAAGCGAAACACAATCGCGCTTATGCCTTCGCGCTGACGGCGGAAACGCAGGCTCTGCTTCCCGGCGGCACGGCCGCAGCGCTCAAAAACCTGAGCGTATCCGCTGTTGAAGAATGCGGTGAACCGGTGCCCAAGGGCTGCGTCAGTCCTGCTTTGAAAAAGTCGGCGGCGCTGCAGCAGCTTTTGGCGGAAACCAAACAGGATGCAGGCGATAAGTCCGAGAATAAATCCGAGAGCAAGAAAAAAGAAGAGAAGTCGGCGAAAGAAACGGTTGCCAAAGAAGGCGCCGTTCAAATCCTGGAGAGGGCTACTGACGGCAAGAAAGAAACCGACGTCATTGAGAAAAAGGCCACCTTCTATGACGGTGCAGAACTCTTTCTGGAGCTTTCCATCGTGCTTTGCTCCGTCACATTGCTTTCGGAGAACAAGCTCTTTTGGAAGCTGTCTCTTGTCAGCAGTCTGGCCGGCGTCGCTATTGCCGTCTGGGGCCTGTTGTTGCACTGATCGACAAAATGCCAGCACGGGAGCACCAAATCCTGATCGCCACCAGCAACCCTGGCAAGCTGCGCGAGTTCCAGGGAGCGGCGCGGGAATTGGGCGTCGCTGTGGAACTGCTGCCTGATCTGCGTGCCATTCCCCAGCCAATCGAAGACGGCGCGACTTTTGAAGCCAATGCCAGAATCAAAGCTGAAGCCTACAGCCGACACGCGCCCAGCGAATTGGTTCTGGCGGAAGACTCCGGTCTGTCTGTTGATGCGCTGCACGGCGCTCCAGGCGTGCATTCCGCTCGTTACGCGGCGTCTCTCCGCGACGGCCGCGTGCCGCACGGCAACTCTGATGATGAAGAAAATAATCATGCTCTCGTTTCCCAGCTTGACCGCATCGGCCGCGGCCCGTTCACGGCAAGATATGTTTGCGTGATTGCCGCCGCCCGCGACGGCTTGACTGTGGTCACGTTCACCGGCGAAGCCCACGGAGAAATGCTGACCGTTCCCCGAGGCAGCGGAGGTTTTGGCTATGATCCTTTTTTCTTTTTTCCTGACTTGGGCAAGACATTCGCCGAACTCACGCTCGACGAAAAGTCGGCTTGCAGCCATCGCGGCAAGGCGTTCCGCCAATTTCTGGACTGGTACCGCGCCACGAGTTAAGTCCCGGAAATCCACGCCAATCGGCCTCCAATGAACAGCGATTCATTTTCACATTGCACTGCTCCACAAATCCAAGTAAATTCAATTCGGCCCTCACCATGAAACGCCCTTCCACAGCTGCCGCCCGCACCGTCAACGTCACGTCCGACAAGTACCAGCGCATCCTCGATGCAGCGATTGAAGTCATCGCCAACCACGGTTTCTTTCACTCCCGCGTCTCGGAGATTGCGGAACGCGCAGGCGTGGCCGACGGCACGATCTACCTTTACTTTAAGAACAAAGACGAGCTGCTGATGGCGGCCATCGATTCCGCTTTTCATCGCTTCATTGCCCGGGCCCGCGCGGCGTTGCAGGAAATTTCCGACCCGCGCGAGAAGCTGCGCCGCATCGCCTTTCTGCAACTGGAAGCTCTGGGCACGCAGCGCAGTCTGGCGATTGTTTTCCAGACGGAATTGCGGCATAGCGCAAAATTTCTCAGCGAATTTTCCCACAACATGATGGTCGAGTACTTTGACCTCATCAAGAGCGTGCTCAAAGAAGGCCAGGAGGCGGGCGTGTTCCGCGCGGAACTCTCCGTCACCGTTGCCGCGCACTGCTTCTTCGGGGCCATCGACGAGATCGTCACCACGTGGATCCTTTACGACCGCGAACTCGAGCGCGACTATCATCTCTCCAGCCTGGCCGACCCTATTGTCGACATTCTGCTGAAGGGCATTGAAACTGGCAGCAAGCATGGACACTAGGACCCTGGTCGACATCTTTTTTGCCACCGTGGAGCGTGATGACGCGCACGTTGGAATGTTTAAAGACCGTAAGGGCTGGCATACCATCTCTTCGCGCCAGTATTATGCGTATGTTGTCCGCATTGCTCAGGCGCTTAAACAATGGGATATTAATAAAGGTGAGCGCTTCGCCATCCTGAGCGAAAACCGCCCGGAGTGGATGATTGCTGATTTCGCCTGCGTTTGCAGCGGCATCATCGACGTTCCGATTTATACGACTCTCACCGCGGACCAAACGGCTTACCTCCTGATCAACTCCGGCGCGCGCGTGGCGTTTGTTTCTACTCAGGAGCAACTCAACAAAATCCGAGCCATCCAGGGCCAAACCAAAGTAGAAAAAATCGTAGTGATGGATGACATCACCGACCCCAACGTGATTCCCATGTGGCCGATGATGGACCAGGCTTCCCAGGAGCGTGATACAGCCTTTGACGAACTGGCCCACACAATTCAGTCCGACGACATCGCCACGCTGATCTATACTTCCGGCACCACTGGGACGTCGAAGGGCGTAATGTTGAGCCACGGCAACCTCACCTCCAACGCCGTCAACTCGTGCGAACATTTTGAATGGGCGGCAGAAGATACATATCTTTCTTTTCTTCCGCTGTCCCACGTCACGGCCCGGCACCTCGACTACGTTTGCTTTCTGCACGGCGCAACCATTGCGTACTGCCCGTACTTCGACCAGCTTTCGCAGATGCTGCAAGAGACGAAGCCGACAATCATCGTTGCCGTACCTCGCGTGTACGAAAAAGTACGGCAGGAAGCCGAGCGCCGCGCAGGCCAGGGCATCGGACGCAAGATTCTCGACTGGGCATTCCGAGTCGGCGCGCGCTACACAGACGAAGTAGCGCGCGGTGAAAAGCCCAAGAGCATCGCCTGGAAGGTGGCCAACGCTCTGGTGTATTCCCGAATCCGTCAGGGTTTCGGTGGACGCAGCCGCGTCTATTGTTCCGGCGGTGCGCCCCTGGGAAAAGAAATGGCTGAATGGTTCGGAGCCATGGGTGTCCCCATTTTCGAAGGCTACGGACTCACGGAAACCTCGCCGGTCATCTCTTCCAACCGCCGCGGCCGTTACAAACTCGGCAGCGTCGGCAAGCCGGTGGAAAGCGTCCAGACAAAGATCGCGGAAGACGGTGAGATCCTCGCGAAAGGTCCCGGCGTTTTCAAAGGCTACTGGGGCCTGCCGGAAGAAACCCGCGCCGCGTTCACCGATGATGGCTGGTTCAAAACCGGAGACATCGGCGAACTCGACAGCGAAGGCTTTCTCCACATCACTGACCGCAAGAAAGAACTGATCAAAACTTCCGGTGGAAAGTTCATTGCTCCGCAGCCCATTGAAAACGCGCTGAAGAACAATGTCCTGGTCGCACAAGCGGCGGTGATCGGCGATAAACGAAAGTTCGCGTCCGTCATCATTTCGCCCAACTTCCCTCTTCTAGAGGACTGGGCCAGGGCCAACAACGTGCCCTTCGCGTCCCGCGAAGTGCTCGTCAACCAACCAAAAGTACGCGACCTCTACCGCGGCATCGTGGAAAACGTGAACCAAAACCTGGCCCACTTTGAGACCATCAAAAAAGTCCTGGTAGTCCCAGACGAATTCACCATCGCCACCGGCGAAATCACTCCCACCATGAAGCTGAAACGCCGCGTAGTGGAAGCCAAATACAAAGAGCAGATCGACCAGCTCTACCAGGAGCCGCACCCCGTGGAAATTGCGCCAATTTAGCCCTGGTGTTGATCGCGCGGGCGTAGCAAGTGGCACAGGAAAACCATACCGCTGATGACGCTGATAGTTCAGATCGTGCCCCGAAAAGCACGATTTACGAACATGCTTTAGTCACTGGATATATGTATGGTCGGAGGCTTGATGAAGGCTTGCGGGTGGGCTGTCCTGACGTGTTCGGCGAACTCTTTTACATATTTTCGCGGGCCAAGCGGCGATGTATGGAACTGCTCCTTGCAGATAGAGCACTGGAACACGCTGATGTCCTTATCGGGACGCTCAAGAAACGCTTCAATTGCCATAGAGCGATTCTCCCACAGGCCGCGACCGTTTCGCCACTAGATTGCAAACTGACCCACTTCAAATTGTCATTTCATTCGCGTTCGTTCGCGCAATTCGCGGCAAAAACCGGGGCCTCTGAATCTGCCTGGTTCACCGTGATCGCCGGGACCGCAACACCCCAGTCCCAAAGGGACGGCTNNTAGCCCGCCGTTTCAACGGCGGGCAGCGGGAAACGAGAACGGAGTCCCCGCAGGGGACGGCTGGCACATAGCCGGATTTCAGAACATCCGGGCGAAGCAAATCAAGAGCGCCGGAGGCGCGCCCAGAGGATAACCCCCGGTGAAACCGGGGGTACGCATGTGTACAGGTTAGAGCGCCGGAGGCGCGACACAGAGATCAAATCTACCCAAACACATATCGGGGATCATATTTCACTCCGTGCTTCTTCAATAGCGCAATGAATTCCTCCTCGAAGGTCATCTTCTTGTGGTGGGCTTCCTGATTGCGTATATACCGCACCACCGCAGCCACATTGGACGCGCTCACAGCAAACGCACCAAAACCGCGCTGCCACGCAAAATCTTTGCCCATCCATTGGGACGACCCAATTTTGATCGCCAAAACGGCGTCCGCCAGCGACAAGGCGGACGGCAGCTGAATCAGCATGTGAACATGGTCGTCCATCCCGCCGATCTCATGAACAAAGATACGTTGCTTTTTGCAAATGCCTGCCAAGTAAGCCCACATCCGGGGCTGCATGGTCTTGGAAATAAGCTTGCGGCGTTCCTTGGTGCTGAATACAAGGTGGGCCGCCATTTCGATGTATGTATGGGACACTGTGTCGCGCCTCCAGCGCTTGAAAATCTTACACGGTTTCCGAGCGCCGGAGGCGCGTCCAGAGGGTAGCCCCCGGTGAAGCCGGGGGGGTAGGTATGCGTACGTTTCCGAGCGCCGTAGGCGCGACACAAAGATCAAAATCTACCCAATGGGGAACCGCGTTTTAGACGTAGGTGTGGGACAATGTGTCGCGCCTACGGCGCTCTGAACCGTTACGCGTGCTTACCCCCGGTTTCACCGGGGGCTACCCTCTAGGCGCGCCTCCGGTGCTTGGTTCGTTGAAGCCATTTGCATCCTGTCATCTCTGTAAACCGCCTTGGCAACGGTACTCGCGGGAGATGATTGCATAGCTAAGTGCCCATCCCTCCAAGGCAAGCGTGGGACAACCATAAAAAATGCATACACGGCCTGGGTCATTTCTGTTTAGCTTTTCTTCCTGAGCCAATTGTCTCAATTTCCGGGTAGATAAGCCTGTAAACAACGGTTTTCGGCGGTCCCATAAGATCCGTACAGTGCTTCTCGTTTCCGCGTGGACCGGGGCTACTGACTATCATGACGCTCCTTTCAACCCGGTTTATGATAAGTGTGTCCTGCTCACATTCGGGAATCGTTTGTTCGTCCATGATTGCCCGAACCTGAGTATCATCCCACGAACGCACGCTGTATAGGTCTATGTTCGTCACGCTCCATTCAAGCAGGGAAGACTTTTGATTGCGTGCCTTAATGCAGACATGCAATTTTTGGACGCACCGCACTTCGGTGACCTGTTGGAGCGACTTTTCAGCAGGGTCATCGCTCTTCCACAGCGTACCCCACGCATCGACCTCGTCGCTGTACCAACAAAATGTCATGTTTTCATTACACGACTTCATCTCGCCGGTTTGGGCAAATGGCGTCGCTGCGAACAACCACAACGAGAAGACCCAGGCTGAGAAGACACGCATTTCAATCACCGCCTTATTTGAAAATTGTCACCGAGCTTATGACCTGCGCAACCGTGCCAGCGTTATCGCTATTGACCCGCGCTCCGACGCTCACCAGACAGTGCCCATCTACAACGTGAACGTTATCTAGTACAACGCCTGTCGCGATTTCTTGAGTTGCGGAGAACATCACGGGTACCTTTCTTCCGGTCTCCTTCGCCACAATTTCAAAGCGTCGCCTTGTGATGGATTTTATGCCGTTCAAGGCAAGAAACGGTTCATTAGATTGCAATTCGTCGTCAGGGTTCAGAAACTCACGGTAGCAGGACAGTTTGACAGAATACACCTCGGCAGTTGTTATCCCGCTGTGTTTCACTTCCCACTTTGTTTCCGGGAGCCCTTCGTCGTTAGTCGATGTCGCCTTTGTTGGTGCTTCCGGCATCCACACGGAAAAATTATCGCCGACTACAAACTGGGGCTTCTTTGAGTTGCACGCGGAGTTCCACATGGCCGCAAAGAGCAGAGCAAGAACGAGTCCCGAGAGTTTCATCTCGCACCTCCGGCTAAAGTCGATTTTGCAACTTCGCTATTTGAGATTTTTAGCCTTCTTGAGCACCTGGGAAAGCGAGTCGACATCAAGCGCGTTCTCAGCCCCGCCAAGTGTCTTGATGTTGCCGTGCAGGTTGTTCAACACCGGATATTCCTTTCTAAGGTTCTCCATCAAGGAATCCTTTCGCTCGCGGCGATAGGTGCCTTTCTCAGTCCTTTGATGTTTCTCGAATGCCATAAATTTACCCTCCCGGCAGAGTTACCATACTTCAATTTCCAAGATTATATAGCATTGGCGAACAAGTGGCGAACGGAAACCAGCGCAGCGTGCCGTTCGGTCTTGGCTTTCTGAGAGGGCAACTCTCGACCCCGTGCAAGTTCAGGTCCCCGCCCATTTCATTACAATAGTTCCCATGGATCCTCTCGTCATTGCAGGCAGGCAGTTTCGGTCGCGGTTGATTGTAGGCACGGGCAAATACAAGTCCGGACAGGAAACCGCACGCGCCATTGAAGCCAGTGGAGCGGAAATGGTTACGGTCGCTGTGCGGCGGGTGAACCTGGACCGCACCAAGGAATCGCTGCTCGACTTTATTGATCCTGCCAAATATTTTCTGCTTCCCAACACCGCCGGCTGTTACACCGCCGACGAAGCGGTACGCGCGGCGCGGCTTGGCCGCGAGGTGGGGCTTTCCGACTGGGTGAAGATTGAAGTCATCGGCGACCAGAAGACGCTCTATCCCGACGTGCAGGCCACCATTGAAGCCACGCGGACCCTGGTGAAGGAAGGCTTTACCGTTCTGCCGTATACGTCGGACGATCCGGTGGTTGCCAAAAAATTGCTCGATGCCGGGGCCAGCGCGATTATGCCCCTGGGTGCTCCGATTGGCAGTGGCATGGGGTTGCAGAATACGGCGAACATCCAGATTCTGCGCGAGATGATCACCGATGTCCCCTTAATCGTGGACGCCGGAGTCGGCACCGCATCTGACGCGGCGATTGCCATGGAACTGGGCGCGGACGCGGTGTTGATGAACTCCGGCATCGCGCATGCCGATGACCCGGTCCTGATGGCGGAAGCCATGAAGCTCGGCGTAATGGCCGGCCGTGCGGCGTTCCTGGCAGGCCGCATGCCGCGGAAGCTTTATGCTACGGCTAGTTCTCCGGTACAGGGCGTGGTGCGGTAGGGGAGAATCTTTGCCGCTGATGAACGCTGATCTGCCCAGATGAGTTGGACGAAACCTCAACCACAGAGGACACAACGC
>PLJN01000155.1 GCA_003140235.1 Acidobacteriaceae bacterium | reverse complement strand
GATCGGCGGAGCTGCTGGAGCAAAGCCGTATCGGAAGCCATGCGTTGCATCTCCGGCGCAAATGCTCACGCCTGGTTCCACCACTGTGGATATGGACTATAGCAACCCAGAATTTGCTTCTAAGCGCAACAGCTCTGCGCTGTTTTCCTATGAAAGCAGGAATTATCCAGATGGAACTCGTCACGAGACGCGGGTGGAATATCGGAACAACCGCGATACTTATTGCGGTGGTGATCCTGGGGGATGGAAGAATCTCCTGCCATAGTCCTTTGCAGCGCCAGGCTCGAACATTGCGCAGTCCCGATTAGCTGGACTAGGCTCAAGCGCGAGCACCGAGTTCTTTTTCAATCCACGTCACGGTTAGTACCGTGTGCTTTCGGCCTGTCTTCATGAAAAAGCGGATCTTGACGCGGGCCTGGAGCATCGCGGCTATGAAGTTTTGCGTGGTTTCACCAGAGCGAATTTCAAAGCTATATTCTCCTGGGGGAATCTCGGTTGCACTTAGGAGCCGGATTATGCCCGTCCGATTCTCTTTGTTAAAGGAAATGATGTCGCCAGTTCCCTCTAGTTCATCAGCCCGCCCACTTCGCTCAAGAAGTGGTACGTCGGCGGCCTTCAACTGTTCTTGTCGTCGATTTAATTGGAAGACGAGCTGATCCCGCAGAGCCTTCGGAAAAGTTAGCGATTTTGCTCTAGCGGTACCTGATATCTCCACTGCCTCTCCCGTACCGTCATCCAGTTCAAATGATTCAACACTATCGCGGTCGAATTGCTGTGGCAGTTCTTTGAGTTCGCGATAGGTCTTGGCCAACACCGAAGCGGGCTGTCGATCCGTTGTGATCTCTGTGTTTCCAACGTGAATCGTGACTTTGTTGCCATTACCGCTTACTCTCACCTGTATCGGGGGTTCTTTTGATTTGCTTCCATCTCTACCGAACAAGGCCGGCAGCTTCAAAAAGAGCTCTAGGGCCTGTTTTGCGAGCCCGAAGACCTGCTGAGGAGTGAAGTGCCCTGCGATCATGGCTGTCGCCGCAAGCTGTACTTCAATCGGAAAAACGATCGAACCCTTTTCCGGAAACCCGGCTAACACATGAACCTGGTGCTTCATCAAACGCGGAGGCAAGCCATCTTCTTCAGCCAAGACATAGTAAGCATTTTCAATCAGCTCATCCATACAAAGAAGGATGTTGCTAATGTTCTTGATCGGATATGTGTTCTGTATTCCTCGCCCCGCGAGGCGGAGCCTAGCGGTGCTTGCATCTGTTTGTGTTGTAGCCATTATGGGATGGCATTGTCACTCCAAATCGCCAGCCGGTCAATGTATTTTCATAGTGGTCTGATTCCAACTGTAGGCATCTCCCATCAGGAGCGGCAAGTGCTGGTCGCGACCAGGCACGTCACGGTAACATGCCGATCAGGATGGATGCACATTCGCTGGAAATCTCCACGCAGCCCTTGACCGCATAGTTCTCCGGCACAACAACTGCCGAGGTGAGCGGCAAGTCTGCCGATAGGCGCGGGCGATGCTCTTCATTGATTTGCTGGACGACGGCCTGCTCCACGAAACTCACGTAAAACCTGCCCATTTCCACTGTCCTTTCCGGCAATTCAATTTTCCCCTGAGACGCTGGCTCCAGTATTGGGCGGGGTTACCAACGATATCTTATAAACTATAGTGCAGATGATGGACACCGGTCAATCGCCGATGATGCGAGTGTGGCCGGAAAAGTCCTGGATAAACTGCAACGCAAATGCAATACGCCTGAACAGGCGCTTGGGGCGGTGATCACGGAACTACGCCTGCGACGAAAATGGTCTTATCAACATGTGTCCCATTTGGTGGGTTGCAGTGATACTTACATGAACGGGATCGAACACGGAAAGAGAAACCCCGCCTTTAAAATTCTGCAGGCCATCGCTCATGTCCACGGCATCAAGCCCTCACAGTTGCTGGCCGCTGCGGAGCGAAAATATCTGAAGGCTCGCAAGTAGCGCACAACCGCCTTCGGCAGGAAGCAAATTATCAGTTAGCCAACATACGAGAGTAGTGAAGAGCGTCCAAGTTCTTGTCATTCCGACCCTGAGCTTGCGAAGGGGAGGAATCTGCTTTCCGCTGCGAGTGGAGATTCTCTGTCTACAGGCCGCCGCCTTCTCGCAGGAGCAAACATTCTCAACGCGTAAAAAGAAAGCAGATTCCTCTCCCGCTTCGCGGGATCGGAATGACAAGAGTCTCATATCTTTCGAGAGTGGGGGGTGGGGCAAAGACCGTTCTTCACCGTTCTCTTGCCGGGTGAACCTCGGGCGTGTCTGGTCTATAATCGGCTCGATCATGGCTTCTACAAACCCAGTGAGCGATGCCAGCGGCGTTGTATCGGTGGAACTGTCCAGGGCACACACGGCGCTCTACGTGCTCTTAGGTATCCAGTTGGTTGGGACTGGGGCTGTACCATGTCTCTTTTCCCCGCGGCTTACATTCGTATGATCGTCTCGAAGACGTTCTTATGGGCATCCCGTACATCCTTATGGGAGCCGTGTGGTGCTGGCAAGCCCTTGCGCACCGCCGCATTAGCGTTTCACCGGAAGAGTTGAAGTATGAAGTGACCGGACTGGGCCTGCGCAGGATCAGACGATACGCCCTGGGAGAAATCAAGAATTTGCGTGTGGATCCGCGGCGGAATTTCGTTCGTCAGCCCCGGATAGTCTTTGACCGCAACGGCGGACGTAAATTCGTCAGCGACGAATTGGGGCCACGCCTTCCAGCGAATCTGCTGGACCCGATTTACGAACGCTTTCCGCAACTTGCTCCCGGGGCATAACAGGGCGAGCAGTGAGGAACGTTTAAGTTCTTGTCATTCCGACCCTGAGCTTGCGAAGGGGAGGAATCTGGTTTCCGCTGCGAGTGGAGATTCTCTGTCTACAGGCTGCCGGCTCCTCGCAAGGGCAGACATTCTCAATGCCTGAAGAGAAAGCAGATTCCTCTCCCGCTTCGCGGGATCGGAATGACAAGGGTGGTCTTTGCTTTTTAACACTGACACACCATCAAGACAGTTACCCTGTCACCCTCCTATGGCTGCCGTTCCAAGGAAGAATTTCGCCAGCTACAGCAAGACGGCTTTGTTTCTCTCCAAATACTCCGATGACCGCAATTCTCCGGACCTGCTGTTCAACGGCGCTTGCGGCTCAGAGGATAACTTCCAGGGATCCACGGCGGGAGACGACATGAGTCTCATCGCCGACCCGGGAACTGTTCCCCTGGAAGAAGTGACCACCTCGAAGGCCTTCAACTTCAAGAGGATCCACTCCATGGATCTCTATTCCAAGTTCGCACAAGAAGCGAAGGTCGAGGCCAACCACACCTATGTTGTTCTTGGGATACGCGAAATTCTTCCTGTAAACGGGAGTTTAGAGCAGATCGACCTAAAGTCCGTAGGCTCATCGGCAGCGCTCTGTTACCATAGCCAGACCCATGTCAGACGCCCGTAATTACTCTCGACCGCTCGGGTCCGAGCAAGTGGTCCAGCACTTCGGTTACTGGCCGACTTTTCACGATAGCGAGTTGCTGTCCTTCATGCTGGACAGCGATCCGGGTCGCGGAGAATTTGGGCCCACGGCGATCATTACTCTGCGCATGGTTGAGCCTTCCGCTGAGACTGTGTCCGGTGATTTCAGCCGGAAGGGCTGTGTCATCACTCTTGCTTTTTACGACATCGGGATGAAGAAGATCGAAGGGCAAAGAAAGCACGGTGCCGTCCCTGGCATGAGTCTGGTTGAAGTGCGCGGCAATGATTTTCCCCGATTCACCCTGGCGATGAAGCTGCAGGGCGCCCATGGTCTGACCTGTAGTTTTCAATGCCGGCTCGGCGAAGTGATTGATTTCAAGCCAGTGATGCTACCCGCCAGCGTTCGCACTGAAGCAGATGACGTCCCCGAACGGGAGACGGCATAACCGCATCAGGCTGGCTTGCCCCGGCTCAATCCACGCGCAAAAGAATGCGGCCCCAGAAGTTCCTGAGGCCGCGAGTTTGCCGTAAGAACGAAAGCAGCAATTACTTCCTCAGCGTGCCGCCGCCTCCTACTCTTTGTACTTGAGCTGGAGTTGATGGCGCTCGGTCAAAGCCAGCACTGCTTTTTGGTCTTCGAATGACAGGGATAGGACTTTCCAATGGCAGAAATCTATTAAAGGGTATTGAAATTCTCCTATGATCGATATACTATTCCGCCTGTCGCGCAGTTCCCAATATCTATAATTATGTGTTTGGGGTGTGCGGCATTCTTCATCACTCGCGCGATCATTCACTGTCGGAGAAATTGGAGGCAGAAACATGTCCTGCAACCGAGTAACCGGCATTTGCTTGCTGGCGTTTTCCGTGTTGTGTCTTTTCACCTTCATCCAGGCGGCTCCGGCGGGTGCCTGCCAGGCAGCGCAGCCTCCCGAGAAACCCCAGCCGCATCAGCACGGGCATTCGATGGATATGAATATACCTAGCGGAGTCACTGATAAGTGCGGACCCAAATTCACCTACGAAGAGGGACCTGGCGGGCCCAGTCACTGGCCAAGCGTCTGCAATACCGGTCAGATGCAAGCGCCCATCGATATCACGCAGACGGAAAAAGTGGCCTTCCCGCTGCTTCCGCCGCTCCAATTCAGCTATAAGCCAGCGGACCTGGACATAGTTAACGATTGCAATAACTACGAGCTTAAGGTCAGGTTTCCTGTCAATCAGTGGCTCAAAGTGGCCAGGAAGCCCTACCGCTTGAGCGAAATTCGTTTTAAGGAACCCGGTGAAACCGCAGTCAACGGCAAGCGTCCGCCGATGTCCCTCCAACTGGTCCATCTGTCACCCGAGGCCAACTTGCTGGTAGTCGAGATCCCGGTTGTAGTAGGCAAGGAAAACCCGGTGATCAAAGCCGTGTGGGAGCACATCCCAAAGGGTGGCAAGGAGAACACAATCGCGGGCGTAAAAATCAACGTCATGGACCTGCTGCCCGCCGACCACGGTTTTTATCGTTTTCCTGGATCGTTGACGACTCCGATTTGTAACGAAGTCGTCCAATGGTATGTGATGAAGAATCCGATCGAGATGTCGGAAGCTCAGATCGCCAAATACAAGAAGTACTATCACAACACGGCCAGGCCGCTGCAGCCTTTGAACAACCGGCCGGTGGTCGAGAGCAAGTAAGCAATGACTTCGTGATCCATTGAAAACAACGACCTATGCGAGTCCACAAACAGCGAAGCCTTCTGCTTGCACTGCTCCTGAATCTGTTTGTTTCTTTGCCGCTGGCCATCGCGCAGCCGCAAGCGGATGCTGCGGACCAGGCCAAGCGACAAACGGCGGTGGCGCTGTTTGGCCAGGGCAAACGTCTGGAAGCGCTGCCGCTTCTGGAAGAGCTGGCACAAAAGGACCCGAAAGATAGCGAAATACTGGTCGCGCTGGCAGCGTCTCTCATCGACCATGCGGCCACACTCACCGACCCGGATGCCGCGGCCAAGGAGCGCTTTCGCGCCAAGGACCTTGTTCAGAAGGGCTGGGAGCTGGGGAACACCAGTCCTCTGGCGGAGAACCTGCGCCAGCTGCTCGGGGAGCTGCCGGCGAATGGCGCGATCAAATTCTCCGACAACCCTGCAGTGGAACAAATCATGCTGGCGGGCGAAGCGGCGTTCGCCCGGCGCGATTTCGACGAAGCGCTCAAGGACTATGCGCNNATCGCCAAGGCCCTGGAACTCGAGCCCACGAATTATTCCGCCGTTCTCTTTACCGCAAATACCTACGACCGAAAGAATGACTTCGTCAGGGCCGGCGAGTGGTATGAACGCGCCATCCGGCTTGATCCAAACGTGGAGACAGCCTACCGCTATTACGCCGACATGCTGGCAAAACAAGGCGATATGGCGAAGGCGCGCAGCATGCTTATCCACGCCGCCGTGGCTGAACCCTATAACAAGATTGTGTGGCGCGAAATTCGGGCGTGGGCAATTATCAACAATACCGCGTTCAATATTGTTTACGTGCCTATGCCGCTGCCCGCGAAAAATGATCCGAGCCGAAGCGGCAGCCTCGATTCCGCCTGGCGGACCTATTATTCGGTGAGGGCAGACTGGAAGAAGGGCAGCAGGTTCCAAAAACAGTTTCCGCAAGAGGCAGACTACCGGCACTCGCTCCCGGAGGAATCCGAGGCGTTGATTGCGGCCGCCATGGTCCTGGAAAAGCTCAAGCAAGACAAGAAGACCGCGGAACTGGTGACGGGCAATCCCGGCGCCGGCCTGTTGCTGAAGCTGCACGAGGCCGGTCTCATTGACCCTTATGTGCTGTTCAGCTTGGGCGATGACGGTATTGCCAAGGACTACAAGGCTTATCGGGCCAGGAACCGCGCCAAACTCGAAGACTACATGGACAAATTCGTCATGCCGCCCGTGCCTGCCAGACAATAACTTAATCAGTACATAAAAAAAGCGGCTTCAGAGTTTCCTCTGAAGCCGCAATTCCTCAAGAGATCAGTGCGGACAACCCGTGGCGGGACACACGCGTTCGATCGCCATCATGCCCCGGTCCTCATGTCCGAGGATGTGGCAGTGGAAGACGAAATCTCCAATGTCCGGTCCGCGGAAGTCCATGAGCGCCTCAACCTGCGGGTACGGTAAGCCCGGGCCGCCGCCGTTCGCTGTGATGCAAGCCGGTGGCTGCACACCACCCCCCGCCGGCGGATCGCCACCGCAGAACGGAACCTCGACCATATCCAGGAACTGACCATCGATAGCAGGCGCCTGCTGGCTGCCGTTGATCTCAAAGTTGTCCTGGGAGAGCACCTTGAAATGAATCTGGTGCTGGTGGAGTTCGTGGTTTTCTCTGGCGTGGTTCTGGACGAGCCACTTTTCCACCGATCCCTGCGTGGTGATGATCGCCGGGGGGTTATTGTTATCGAAGGGGGTGTCAATCGGATAGGGCTGGATGGGGCACGTAGCGCCTGCCGCGGTTACGCATTTGGAAAAGTTGATGAAGAACGCGGTCCCATCCTCAACTTCTTCGAAAAACACGGTGCGCGTGACTGAGGGTGTCACGTTCATGATGCCGCCAAACCGCTGCCGGCTGGTGTCCAGGCCGGTATAGGCGGGGACCCTGTCGTCAAGAGCTGGTTCGTCATCGTCATCACCAACGATTTGCATGGTGAGCAGAGGCCGCGTAGGAGCGTTGTCGCCCAGAGGCCCGCTGATGATGTTTTGCGTGACTAACTGGGCCAGCTTCACCGTTGAAGGCGGCGCGCTCACAATGAACTCCACGCGGGACGCGGGCGGCACGCGGAAATGCTTTACCGGAATAAGGTTGCCAGGCTGCGTGCCGTCCTGGGAGTTGACCGGGACCGCGTCGATACCGACCACTTCGATGGTCTGGGCCATTCCATCGAACCGCACCTGCAGGTCGACGATGACGTCCGATGAGCTGTTGGTCACCCGCCAGAACTGCTTTTCGCCGGACTCCATGTGGATGACTGCGGGCGTGTAGGTGGTGACGCCGGTGTTGGTGTTGGTCGTCGCGTCGAGCGGAACATTGTTCACGGTGAGGTCCACCTGGGGAATTCCACCTTCCGTTCCACCGGGGCTCTCCGTCAGCTGTTGTTTCGTAGGCTGGTCACGGATCACCAGGATGCGATGGCGCAGGTTGGCAACCGCCGGCTGCACGTTGTTAATGCCGTCAACAACCAAGGCTCCGGATCCGCCGCCTTGGAGCGCGGCTTCGGCAAGGCCGTGGACGTGAGGGTGATACCAATAAAGCCCCGGAGGCTCGTTGGTCGGGAACTGGAGGCTGTACGAGAATGTGTGTCCGGGGTTGACGAGCGTTTTGACCACGTTATCACCGTGGCATGCCGGCGTAGTATTGGTGCCGTGATAGTGGATGTTCATCGAGCCGCCGGTCATGTTAAAGCCCTGACTGTCCTTTGCTACCTGTGATTCAAACGTGGTATCGCCGCAGGTGGGCGCGTTGAAAACCTCGTCGGTATCTCCCACCTCACTAAAGGGAGTGTTGTTGGTCACGGTTATGTTCAGGGTATCGCCTGGATTCACGTGCAGGGTCGGGTTCTCCAGGCCGCCCGGAGTCATGAAGCAAAACAGTTGTCTGCCGACCGAATCGGTCGCTGCCTGATAGGAGAACTGTACGGTCAGGACTCCGTTCTGGCTGAACAGGGCGGGGGGCTGGTGTATTACGCTGCCGGCAGCAAATCGTTGACAAGGATTGGCAACAGGTTTCACCGCGGTCTGGGCCAAAGCGTTCATCTGGGCAAAGGCAAGGGCAAAGACGATTGCGACTGCCAAGAATATGGATTTTGTGTATAGTCTTTTTTTCATGGTCGCTCCTCGGGAAGAATTGCGGAACCAGAACTCAGCTCTGAATAAGTACCTGCTTGCTACCCTATATACGAGGGATCGGGCAGCAAAAATATAAGATAGACATACAGGCTAGTCCCGAGAATGCTAGATTTCAAGTTAAATCGTGCGTAATTGATAGGAATGCTCTATAGCTTGCATAGTTACCCATGCCAAATAAGAAAGAATTAGCTCAAAGCGCTACAAACATACGGCAACGATTAGCAAATGCTGCTATTCGGTCCGGACGTAGTTCGGAGTCCATTACCTTGATGGCGGTAAGCAAGACCGTGGAGCCTGAGCGGATAGTTGAGGCTTACGCAGCCGGACTGCGCGTATTCGGAGAAAACCGGGTGCAGGAGTTCATGGATAAATCCGGCAAGCTGGCCGAGCTCAAAGACGCCGAGTGGCATTTGATCGGACACTTGCAGTCCAACAAAGCCCGAAAGGCAGCTGAGCTTTTTCATGCTGTGGATTCAGTGGATTCTCTACGGCTGGCGGAAAAGCTCGACCAGGCAGCCGGGCAATCGGGAAAGATCCTGCCCGTGCTGATTGAGATCAACGTGGGCGGAGAAGAAAACAAAACTGGGATCGCCGCCGATTCTCCGGAACTGGAACAGCTGTTGCAATCGGCAAGCAGATTTGGGCATCTTCACGTACGCGGACTGATGACCGTCCCGCCATTCACGGAAGATCCTGAAGGAGCGCGGCCGTTCTTCCGCAGGCTGCGCGAGTTGCGCGACACGATTGCTGCGCGTCACCTTCCCGCGATCGAGATGGTCACGTTATCCATGGGCATGTCCCATGATTTTGAAGTGGCGATTGAAGAAGGCTCGACTTGCGTGCGCGTTGGCAGTGCGCTCTTCGGCGCAAGAGCGGCGATGGGCCAATGATCCCGATTCACGAAACCGCCAAGGGGCTGACGTTCGCGGTGAAAGTGCGTCCCCGCGCCCGGAAGAACGCAATTACCGGCGCCGTGGGAGACGCGTTGAAGCTGGCGCTGACGGCGCCTCCGGTGGAGGGCAAAGCTAATCAAGCTGTCGTGGAATTCTTTGCGGATTTTTTCCAAATCGCGCGCGCGTCCGTTACCATAGCGAACGGCGCAAGCAGTCGTAATAAAGTGGTGCGTATCACGGGAACCACGGAGGAGCACATCCGCCGCCGGCTCGCTTTAACCGTAGAGTAGATGAGGAGAAAACATTGTCCTTTTCTGAGCGATTACACGACATAAAAGTCGGCTTCACAGGGCCTTTCTGGGTAGCCAACATCAGCGAGCTTTTTGAGCGGCTTTCCTATTACGCCGTGTTTGCTGTGCTGGCACGTTACCTCAATGAGAACCTGAACTTTTCAGCGGAACAGGCGGGCACTCTAACCGGACAATTCGGCGGATGGGTGTGGTTCCTCGCGATATTCGGCGGGACAATTGCAGACCGGCTGGGATTTCGCCGGGCACTCTCCATCGCGTACTTGATCTTGAGCGCCGCGTATTTCCTGCTGGGATCACTGGGCTCCGCCTGGTTTGCCCCTGTGCGGGGCGCGATGCCTCTGCCGCTGTTGGTAACACTGATCTTGGTGCTTCCGGCGCTGGGTGTAGCACTGGTGAAACCGAGCGTTGTCGGGACCACAGCCCGCGCATCGAAAGAGAACGTCCGCTCCATCGGGTACTCGATCTATTACACGCTGGTAAATGTTGGCGGCGCAGCAGGTCCGTTTATGGCTTCCTGGGTAAGCCGGCATGGGAGCGTTGGCGGTGTTTTCCGTGTGGCGGCCTTGAGCGTCTTCGTGATGTTCTTTGCCGTGCTCATCTTTTTCAGAGAACCTAAGCGCTTGGCTGCGGAGAAAGTGCCCAGCCTGGGAGATACTTTAGTAAACTTTGGGACTGTTATTATCAATCTCCGATTCGTGCTATTTCTCGCGATTTTTTCGGGTTACTGGATTGTCTACTGGCAGGAGTTCATCATTCTTCCCCTTTACGTTTCCAAGTACATTGACGGAAAAGCTGATACGGCACTGATGCTGACTACGGGGCCACTGCTGGTGATTGCTTTGACGGTCGCGCTAAGCCTGCTGACCCAAAAAGCAGCTCCGGTACGCGTTATCACCCTCGGCACGCTCATCACGGCGGTTGCGTGGGTGCTGTTGATGATTCATCCGTCGGTCCTTATGGCTTATTTCACGCTGGGCGTAATTGCGATAGGAGAGATCATTCTCTCACCGAAGTACTATGAGTACATTTCGCGGTTGGCACCACCAGGACAGCAGGGAACTTACATGGGCTTCGCCTTCTTGCCGATCGGAATTGGATCGTTTATCGGCGGGCCCCTCGGCGGATGGCTGATTCACCATTTTGGCGAAGTCCAACATCAGCCTGGACGCATTTGGTGGGTAGTGACAGGAATTGGCCTGCTGACAGCTCTACTGCTGTGGATTTACGACAAAACGATCGGGATGAGTCCAATACCGGCGAACGAAGCGAAGGTCGCTGCGTGAGTTTTCGGCCCGCAAGCGCCTTGCAGACGATAGGGGTCTCTCGCTCCGCGAGACTTCGAATATGTGATTTAATAGAAGATTCACGCCTATGGACTTAAAAGCCATTCAATCAGCCCTGCAAGAGCGCAACTTTGACGCCTGGCTGTTTTACGACCATCATCACCGCGATCCCATTGCCTACAAGGTCCTGGGCCTGCCGGAGAGCCTGATGGTCACGCGGCGCTGGTTCTACCTGGTGCCGAAGCAGGGCGATCCCGTTAAGCTGGTGCATCGCATTGAAGCTGGGCATCTGGATTCGCTTCCCGGCAGCAAGCGCGAGTACTCGTCCTGGCGGGAGCTTCAAGACAACCTGAAGTCCATGCTCGCCGGCGTGAAGATCCTGGCCATGCAGTATTCGCCCAACAATCTGATTCCGTACATCGGGCTGGTGGACGCGGGTACGGTAGAATTGCTCCGCAGTTTTGGCAAGGAAATCGTCAGCTCTGGCGACCTGGTCGCGCGGTTCGAAGCGGCATGGAGTGAAGAACAGATCACCAGCCACTTTGCCGCGCGCGATGCCATTGACGCCATTGTCCCTGCTACCTTTCAGGAGATCGGTCGCCGGGCGCGCAGTGGCGCCGTGACGGAATACGAAATTCAGCAGTGGATTGCCGAGGCTTTTCGCCGTGAGAACCTGGTCACCGAGGACCTGCCGATTGTGGGAGTGAACGCCAACAGCGGTAATCCTCACTACGAGCCGCACGCCGAGGGCAGCGCCACGATTCATCCAGGCGATTTTGTGCTGCTCGACATGTGGGCCAAGAAGAATACGCCGAACGCCGTCTATTATGACATTACGTGGACCGGTGTGATCGGTACGCCGTCAGAAAAGCAGAAAAAGATTTTTGAGATCGTTAGCGGCGCGCGCGATGCTGGCATCAAGAAAGTCCAGGACGCGTATGCCGCGAAGCGCCGGATTGCCGGATGGGAAGTTGACGAGGCCACCCGCGCACACATCAGCGCGGCGGGCTATGGAGAGTATTTCATCCACCGCACCGGACACTCGATTGGCGTAACTGTCCACGGAAACGGCGCCAACATGGACAACCTGGAAACGAAAGACGAACGCGAGATTATCCCGAATACTTGCTTTTCCATTGAGCCGGGCATTTATTTTCCCGGCGACTTTGGCGTACGCAGTGAAGTGAACGTCCTGGTCCGCAACGGCGCCGCGGAAGTGACAGGTAAAATTCAGCGCGAATTGGTCCTCATCTAAATGGCAAATACTGACACCGCAACAACTCAACCGCAGGCGCCGGCCGCGCCCTTGACCACAATGGCGGTGCTCGCGCCAGCGCTCGGGTGGATCGTCCCCGGCGCGGGACACCTGGTCCAAAAGCGCTGGATTCGCGGCATGATTCTGATGGCTTGTGTGACCATCCCGTTTGTCCTTGGCGTCGCTATGGAAGGCAAACTGTATCAGCCCAATACCGGAGAGCTGCTGGATATTCTCGGCTTCGTCAGCGATGTGGGCGCTGGCGGACTGTATTTCCTGGGCCGCGCGCTCGACTGGGGCATCGAGCCGATTAAATTTGCCACCGCCGATTACGGGACAAAATACATTGCGGCAGCAGGCCTGCTGAACATCATGGCCGTGGTGGACGCATACCATATCGCAAGAAAGCGGAAGCCATAATGATCCTGGCCATGATGCAGCAGACGACGACTCATTTGCAGATTTCCCACTTCAGCGCGGCCGTGCTGTATGCTTTTTTCGCGTCCGTCGTTTTTGGCGTGACCATGCGCAACAACACGCGCGCCATGGTCCGCTACGGCGCTTACTGCTTCGCTTTCTTTGTCGGTGGCTTGTTTGTGGCTAGCTGGATTATGTGGTGGATGCACCACTAGAGTCACATCCCAAGCGTAAGCGAGGGAGCCCTATCAGCTTAAACTTCCGCTGCCAGATCCAAGGCTATGGTTGGTTTCTTGAATAAAGCGATGTTCAGATACAGATCCCTCGCTACGCTCGGGATGTGAAAATCATCCTTCCCAAACAAACGCATCAAACTTGCGCTGGGTCGAGAAGTTCAGGTGGAGATACAGTTCCACGGCCTTGCGGTTGCCTTCGGTCACCGTCAGGCTCAGGGCAGAGAAGTTGCGGTTACGCAGTTCTTGCGTGCATAAACCAATCAACGATTGACCAATATTGCGTCCGCGATGCTCGGGCAGAAGACAGACCTGAGTCACGTGGCCAACGTCGTCCCGGACGCGAGAGCAGAGCAGCAGCCCGACAAGAGACCGCGTGGTCCGGTGAATCGCAACAAACGAGGCATTGCTGTCAAACACGCCGCATCCCGGGAAGCGGACAATATTATTCAGGAAGCGCAGCGAGCCGCCGAGAGTGCGGTACTGATCGTTGATCTCAGAGTCAATGTGTTCTTGATAGGCAGCGGTGATCACGGCGGCGGCCGGCTGGAAATCCTGTTCCGACCAGCGGCGAAATTCGACATCGGCAAACGGCGAAACCTTCACGCTCGGGCCGATCTTGAGCGGCAACGTCATAAACAGCCGCGGAAATTGACGGAAGCCTTGCTCCAAAAAGGGCGCGCTCAGAGCGCCTGATTCATGCGGCAAGAGCTGCGCCTCAATGCGGTGAATGCCGGGTGATTGTTGCAAAGTGTCGATGACGTGGACTGCCAATCGCCGCTCTACAGTGTCTCCGTCCAGGCGAATGGCATTGTCGGCAAACAGGTCGCCAATAACGCCTTTGCTGCCTTCGTACACGAAGAACGCATAGCCGCCCACACGGCCGTATTCCACCGCGGCATATCCAGGAAGGATTTTGGACTCAATGTAGCGCAGAATCATGTCCGCCGAAGGACGATAGTCCCACTGCATCAACCGGCCCCACACCAAAGTTTCATACTCCAGCAGCGGACGCACGTGCTGAGCGCTGAAATGGCGAAGATCCAGTATCTCCACGCCCGAAGGCTGCGGAGGTGGAAATGACTCGAAACGGGTATGAAGACCCATGCACCATCCTGACATATAGCCATAACTTGGAGTATGGCTGACGAATTTAGAGTCTAGCGCGCAGGCCGTGTTTTAAGCAAAGTACCTAACGTAACGTGTACCAAAGCAGGTAGGAACCAGCGGCGCCAATGGCGCTATCTAGCGCTCGACACCAGAAAGAACTCCAGATGTTGGGGCGTGAAGTGCCCCAGCTCCAGTACATGCCGCTGGCCGACCGCAGTCTGCAAGGCATCTTCGTCGCCTTCCCGCGCCACGACCACATGCGGTCCCGGGGGTATGGTATCGCGCTCATAACGAGTGATCGGCGCATTGCGGTAAAAGTTCAGTCCGTATTCAACATCGCGCTTGACTTTGAACACAGCAACCGGCGATTGGGGCGGAACGCCGAACCGGACCATACTTGCGTCCACAGCGCGGGCTGAGTTCACCTGGTCCAGGACGCTCGCGGCCGGACGAAGCAAAAAGCCCAGCGCCAGCACCGTTGGCAGCAAGGTCGCAAAATGCAGCAGCCGGATTCCGCCACGCTTCACGACCAGCAACACCACAATGGCCACCGCTGCCGCAGCGACCACGATTCCGGCCACCATCGCCGAGGGAGGATGCGCCTTCAACATCCGCCACGGGGCAAACAGCGCTCCGGCCATCAGCAAACCGCAGATCGCGGCATGGATCAGCAGAGAGACGCGAGGAACCGTGTGCTCATCACGATGCAGCCAGTCCGCGGTCAGTAATGCTGCCGGTGGGATCCCCGGCAAAATGTAGCCTGGAAGCTTGGAGCGAGAGAGGCTGAAAAAAACAATCGGAATCAATGTCCACAGCAGAAGAAAAAGCGGCAGCCAATCAGCGGTTGGACTGCTATCTTTCGCGCGGACTTTTTTGATACCAGTTTTGACGGCTTCCACGATTGCGCTGATGACAAAGACAGTCCACGGCAACGTGGCCACCAGGAAAACAGGAAGGTAATACCAGAAAGGCTGAGAGTGCTGATAACGGTCGGTGCCAAAGCGTTGGAGATTGTGTTCGATGAAGAACTCGCGAAAGAACTGCGGGACCTTGCTCTGAATGGCAAGGAACCAGGGCAGCGCAATCGCAAAGAAGATCACGAAACCAAGCCACCACACGCTATGCAAGAGAATCTTGACATCACGACGCGCCAAGGCATAGACGGCCACAATCAACAGTGCGAGCGCCGGGGCAACCGGACCTTTGGCCAGCGTTCCCAGCGCCAGCAGACCATAAAAGACCGCCAGCCACAGCTTCTTGTTTGTTTCATGCCACGTCCACCAGGCCAGCATCGCCATGCAAAAATAAGCGGTAAGCAGCATGTCGGTGGACGCGCCGCGGGCAAAGCCGATGACCGCGGCACAGGAAGCGGTGATCAGGGCTGCGTCCAGTTCGCTGCCCGGACGGAATCGGCGCATGAAGAAGAAGACCGCCATGACCAGAGCGGCAGCGTGAAAAGCGGAAGGAATTCGTGCGGCCCAGTCGTGCACGCCGAGCACGCTGTAGCTGTTGATGATTTTCCAGTACAGCAATACCGGCTTTTCCAGCCAGGGCGTTCCGTTCAGTGTGGGAACGATCCAATCGTGGCGCGTGAACATTTCCCGGGCGATCTGCGCGTAGCGAGGTTCGTCAGCGCCGACCAATCCAATGGCGCCCAGTCCAAAGAAGAATAAAAATGCGCACGCAGCCGTGAGCACTGCGAGCTGAGGGAGCAGCACTTTGGCGCGCGGGTTCATGCGGCAGGCTTCTGGCGGAGGGCCCGCACCAGACCGTAGATGCTGATCGCCACCCAGGCGCCTTCCATCACGACGAAGCCGAGCTGGAACGGACGCAGCGCGATCAGGACCAATATCGCCGACCCCGCGGCGTTGAATGCGCTATACGCAGGGCGGCGTATGTCCAGCCACTTGAAGTGCGCGCCGGCGTAACCAATCAATACCAGCAGCGCGCCGGTGAAGGAAATAATCTGAGTGACAGGTGAAATGGGCATTGGGTTCAACTCGCATTCGGAAGGCGGTCGCGCAAGAGCGCCAGCACGCGTTCTGCCGTGGCAGCAACGGGGCCGTCCATGGCGAATCCGCTGGCACATTCATGGCCGCCGCCGCCGAACATCTGCGCGACCTGGGCCACGTTGACTGCGCCTTTGCTGCGTACGCTCACGCGCACGCGGCCGTCCGGAAGTTCGCGGAAAAATACCGCGACTTCGACCCCGGCTACGCTGAGCGCGTAGTTCACCAGCCCTTCGCAGTCTTCTTCCAGTGCGCCGCAGCGCTCCATGTCGTGGCGTGTGACCACCATCCAGTTCATGGGTCCTTCCTGGCGCAGGCTGGAGAGAGCGGCGCCCAGTAGATGCATCTTGGCCGCCGGGTTGGCGAAATAAACGCTCTGCGCGATCCTGGCCGGATCAGCCCCGAACTCCGTCAGCTGCTTGGCCAGTTCAAACGTGCGGGCCGTGGTGGTCGTGTAGCTAAAGGACCCAGTATCGGTGAGGACGGCTGCGTATAGGCAAGTAGCAATCTGCGGCGTGATCTTGACGCCGGCCACCGTGGCCAGCCGAAAGACCATTTCCGCTGTGGCGGACGCGGTGGGATCAATCCAGTTGACGTCGGCAAAAGTCTTGAAAGATGTGTGATGGTCAATGTTGATCAAGAAATGGTGCTCAAGCCCTTGCAGCCGCGTGCGCTGTACGCTGTCACACTCCAGAATGATGGCCGCTTCGTACTTGCCGTTCACGTGTGAAGCGTGAATGATGGTTTCAGCAAAGGGCAGAGGCCGGTAGATGACGGGGACATGGTCACTCAACACCACTTCAACGCTCTTGCCCATGGCGCGCAGGATCTCAGCAAGCGCCAGCACCGAGCCAACGGCATCACCGTCCGGGCGAGCATGCGAGGTCAGTACGAATTGCCGGCGCTGCTGGATGTTCTGTAAAACCTGTTCGAGCTGGTTGGTCATTCTTGCATTCCTGGCGTGGGCCCTCTATCTGTAATCTGTTATTTCTTGCGTTTCTTGATGCGGGTCAACAGTTCATCAATCCGGGCGCCGTACTGCCCGGAGCGGTCGAGAATAAAGGTCAACTCCGGTACGTGGCGCACGCCCATGCCCTCTTTGAGCTCATGGCGAATGTATCCCATGGCGTCATTGAGACCGCGGAGGGTTTCTTCCGCTTCGTCTTTCGTGCCTTCCACATGGATGAACACCCGCGCACTCTTGCCGTCCGGTGCCAGCAGGATCTCCGTGACATTGCATAACGCAATGCGCGGATCGCCGAGTTCGCCTTCGAGAAGAGCGGTAATCTCTTCCTTGATGGCCTCGCCCACCCGTTCACGCCGATACTGTCTGCCACGTTGTTCCAACATTGTTTTCGCTACTGGATAAAACTCTTAAGAATACCAGAGCGGATAGGCGGGAAGATAGACGCTTTGGGCTGCGGGCTCACACTTCGTCGTCAACTTTCCAGATAATCCAAGAACGAATCCACAACCTCAGCCCCAGCATTGTTGGCGGATTTTGCAGCTTCCCGTTCCACGTTTTGCATGAGGCCTTGCAGGTAGTCCCGTGAATCGGAGATCGCTACCACGCCGATGGTGGCGCGCTGCCAAAGCTCGGTGACGTCAATCTCCGCCACTGAAATGTTGAAAGAATTGCGTAATCGGTCTTTCACGCTGCGCAGGACCTGGCGCTTGTCTTTGAGAGAGTGTGCGGCCTCAATACGCAGTTCAAGAGTGAGGTAGGCGATGGGCATGGTTCAAAGAAGATTGCCAGAAATGCCAAAATCGCCGGAATTTAAAATCACCCAATTGCCCGGTTTTGGCAATTACAAATTGCTAAAGCTTGTTGTCGTCAATCCACTGTTTGACCGCGTCTGCAACCGAGAACGCTGTAGTTTTGTCCTTGTTGAATCGTGCTTCCAGTTCGTAAGCGCTTTTCTCCAGCGGGGTTCCCTCGTAACTGCCGCCCTTGATGAACCCGTTTACGTAGCGCGAGGCAAACTCTGTAGTGCCAAGCTGCGCATACTGGACGGCATGGACCAGTTCGTGAAAGAGCAGGGCATCGGTAAATTCTTCATGCGAGACGACCACGTCAACGAAGGTGATGGCCGTCATGCTCGAAAAATCCGGCAGATTGCGCAGTCCCATCATCTTCACCATGGTGTAGAAAGGCGGGTCTTCGATGCGCGAGGCGCCGATCATGCAGAAGCGCGAGGCGTCCAGGACCTCCGGCGGAAAGAACGGCTCCAGGGTAGCGCGCTGCGCAGCATCCAAGGGAAGTGCGCGTCCCACATATTCTTTTCTACTGCTAAGGATGTAGTCTTCCACCGCCTTTGTGGCCTGGGCGATGATGGCGGGAGGTAGATTAGAAATGTCCATGATGTGATTGGGTGATCGAGTCATTTGGTAATTGAGTAATTTGGTNNCCAACTTACCCAATTACCAAATCTCCTACGCCACTCCGAGAACGGCGGCAATGCGCTCGGTTACGAACGCTTCAATGATGTCGCCTTTCTTGATGTCATTGAAGTTACTGATGGCGATGCCGCACTCCATGCCGTTCGTTACTTCTCTGGCATCGTCCTTAAAGCGTTTCAGTGAAGCGATCTTGCCTTTGTAGACCTGCATGTTGTCACGAAGCAGGCGAACGTCAGCATCGCGCTTGATGACGCCGTCGAGCACAGAGCATCCGGCAACGGTACCCACTTTGGGCACTCGGAACGTATCGCGAACTTCGGCGCGGCCCGTGTAGGTTTCTTTGATGATGGGCTCGAGCAGGCCGGTCATGGCTTTCTTAATTTCGTCTTGTAGCTCGTAAATGATCGAGTGTAAGCGGATATCGACTTTCTCCATGTCCGCCAGCTCCTGCGCCTTCCGCTCTGGACGGGCATTGAAGCCGATGATCACCGCATTGGAAGCCGAAGCCAGCAGCACGTCGTTCTCCGTAATGGCTCCCACGCCGCTGTGCAGGATCTTGATTTTCACTTTGTCATTGGAGAGTTTGTTCAGCGTATCGACGAGCACTTCCGCCGAGCCTTGCACATCCGTCTTGAGGATGATCGGCAGCTCTTTCATGCCGGCAGTCTTGATCTGTTCGGCCAGTCCTTCCAGTGACAGTTTGGAACTCTTGGCCAGCGTGGCCTCGCGGAATTTCTGCTCGCGATATTCCGCCACCTGCCGCGCTTTTTCGCGATCAGCCACCAGCAATTGATCGCCGGCCTGGGGCAGGCCTTCGAGTCCCAGCACTTCAACCGGGGTTGAAGGCGGCGCAGCTTCCACGGCTTTGCCACGATCGTCGAACATGGCGCGCACTTTGCCGAAGATGTTTCCCACGATGAAGTTATCGCCTACGCGGAGCGTTCCGTTCTGGATCAGCACCGTAGCCACCGAGCCACGGCCACGGTCGATCTTGGCTTCCACCACAGTGCCGCTGCCCGGACGCTCGGGGTTCGCTTTGAGGTCCTGGATGTCGGCCACCAGACAAATCATTTCCATCAACAGGTTGAGGTTGGTGTGCTGCTTGGCCGAGACGTCGACGAACACCGTGGTGCCGCCCCAGTCTTCCGGCATCAAGCCGCGATCGGCGAGTTGTTTTTTGACGCGCTCGGGCATGGCGTCCGGCTTGTCAATTTTGTTCACGGCCACGATGATCGGCACTTTGGCCGCCTTGGCGTGGTCCATGGCTTCGAGGGTTTGCGGCATCACGCCGTCATCCGCCGCTACGACCAGCACAACAATGTCTGTGACTTTGGCGCCGCGGGCGCGCATGCGCGTAAACGCTTCGTGGCCCGGCGTGTCGAGAAATACGATCTCGCGTCCGAACGCGGGAGAATCCGGTTTCGTGATCTTTACTTTGTACGCGCCGATGTGTTGCGTGATTCCACCGGATTCGCCTCCGGCCACGTTGGTATCGCGGATGGCGTCGAGCAGTGAAGTTTTTCCGTGGTCCACATGACCCATGATCGTGACCACCGGCGGACGCGTCACGGCTACCGCTGCTTCTTCCGAAGTGCCTGCCAGCTGCGCCATTTCCGCTGCTGCCTGGTCTTCAAAGGTGATGGACTCAACTTCTGCGCCGAAATGATGTGCCAACTCCTTGGCCAACTCAAAATCGAGAGTTTGATTTACGGTTGCCATCACGCCGCGCATCAGCAGGCGGGCGATCAGATCTTTCGCGCGAACTTCCAGCTTCTCCGCCAGGTCCTTTACGCTGATGCCTTCTGTGATGGTGAGCGAACGCGTGATAGGCATCGGCTCGTTCGACATCGACATGCGTGGCGGCGGAGTAAAGCCCTTCATCGGGCCTTCTTTGGGCCCCTGCTGATAGCGTTGTCCCGGACGTCTGGACTGCGGTCCTGGGCGGCCTGCCGGCTTGGCGGGCCCCGGAGGAGGCATTCCTGCGCCAGTGCCCATACCTGGGCGTGGCGGGTAGCCTGACCGGTTAGTACTTGTCGGATGCGGACCGCGGCGCACTTCTCCGGGCCGGGTATACGGCGGACGTGAACCAGGAGCGCTGCTGCCGGGTGCAGAGGGGCGCGGGCGCTGGAAAATAGGCTGTCCACGGACCACGCCACCTTGCGGACGCGTTGTACCAGTCGCGCCCTGAGGCGGACGGCTTGCCGCCGGTGCAGTAGGCGGCGCCAGATAAACTGGGCGCGGCCCAGTCTGCGGCGTGATCATGCGCCGCTGTGGAACAATGGGTTGCTGTGACGCAGGTTTTAGTGGCGGTGCGACGGGTGGTTTCGCCGCTACAGGCGGCAGAGCGGCAGCAACGGGCGGCTGTGCCGGTGGAGGCGTTACCACTACGGCCGGCGGTGCAGCCGGTTTTTCGGCTACGGGCACTGCCAGCGCGACTGGCTTAGCTGCCGGCGGTGTTACAACAGCGGCGGCAGGCTTGGCTTTTTCAACGGGCGCTGCTGCCGGAGGCTGGGCCTTAACGGGAACTGCGGCAGGTTTGGACGGCGCGGGCGGCTGTTGCTGCTGCTTTTCTTTCTGCTGCAGCAGCTTGAGTACGTCGCCGGGCTTGGAGATTTTGGAGAGATCAAGTTTGGGCTTGACCTCGGCCACGGGTGTTTTTTCCCGCGCAGAAGCGCCGGACTTGGAAGCGAAATGCCTGCGTACCTTTTCCGCTTCGTCAGCCTCAAGAGAACTGGAGTGGGTCTTTTTTGCAGTCACTCCGGCTTCCAACAGAACATCCAGAATGGCTTTGCTTTTTACCTCAAGTTCTCGGGCCAGATCATTGATTCGAATTTTCATCCGCTCTGCATTCCCTCCACATACCACTTAAGCGATCATAAAGTCCTCACTACTCATGAAGTTTTGATCGTGTCTCAAGATTCTTTTTTGGGGCCTGCGTCAGCCGGTGTTTCTGGCTGCGCGATTTCTTCAGCCGTCGCCGGAGCCGGCTCGTTGGCTGCCGCGTCGTCCGCCGGAGCGGCTTCTGCCGGAGTTGCCTCTGCCGGAACTGCCGGCTCGCCTTCCGTCACTTCAGCGACGGCGTCCGTTGCTTCGACTACGCCTGCATCGGCGTCGGTGGTCTCCACGGGCGTTTCGCCAGCTTCCACGGCGGCTGGTTCGCCTTCGACAGGCGCCGCTGCGTCCAGAGTGGCGAAGTAATTATTGACCGCGATGCTGATTTTTTCCACTGTTTTGGGGCCAATTCCGGGTAGTTCTTCCAGTTGCTCCGGAGTCATGTCCGCTAGGGCTTCCACGGTGGTGATGCCCGCTTCATGCATTTTCTGGATCAGGCCCTCGCCCAGATCGGTAACAAGGTCGAGCGGAGTCGACGCCGGCGGCGCCATGGACGCCATTTGCTGTTCCACTTCCTGGCGTTTTTCCTCTTCGCTCTTGATNNCTCTTGATGTCAATCTTCCAGCCCAGCAACTTGGCCGCCAGACGCACGTTCTGGCCTTTTTTGCCGATGGCCAATGAGAGCTGGCTGTCATCCACTACAACTTCCAGGTGCTTGTCCGCGTTATCGACGACCGTGACGCGGCTTACCTTCGCCGGCTGCAACGCCTTCTCGGCGAACGTAACCGGATCTTCGTGGAATTCAATGATGTCGATTTTTTCTCCGCGCAGTTCGCGAATGATGGACTGCACGCGCATGCCCTTCATGCCCACACAAGCGCCCACAGCGTCCACGTCTTTATCTCTGGACAGAACAGCGATCTTGGTGCGCTCACCGGCCTCGCGGGCGATGGCGCGGATCTGCACGGTACCGTCGTAAATCTCCGGAACTTCCGTCTGGAACAGGTTCTGTACAAGTTCCGGCGCGGCGCGCGAAACTACGATGGCCGGGCCTTTGGAGTTTTTGTCCACGCGGACCAGCACTACACGCACGCGCTCGCCGATGGCAAATGATTCCAGCCGCGACTGTTCCTTCTTGCCCATGCGGGCTTCGGCTTTGCCGATGTCCAGGATCACGTCCGGACCTTCAATGCGCTTGACCGTGGCATTGAAGATTTCATTCACGCGTCCGATGTATTCCTTGTAGATGGTGTCGCGCTCGGCCTCGCGGACTTTTTGGAAAATGATCTGCTTGGCGATCTGCGCGGAGATGCGTCCCAGCCCTTCGCTGGACTTGAGGAAGCGCACTTCACCGCCGACCTCGGCGTTGTCGTCAATCTTCTTGGCGTCTTCGAGCGAGATTTCCAGTTGCGGATCTTCGATGTCGTCTTCGGAGGCCACAATGGTCTTGACCGCATACACGCGGATTGCGCCGCTCTCTTTGTCGAACTGTCCCTGAAGGTTTTCCTGGCTTTTTTCCTTCTTACGAGTGGCCGCAACAATGGCGTCTTCCACCGCGCTGACCACAATTTGCGGGTCAATTCCTTTTTCGCGGCTCAGGGCGTCAATGACGTTGTAAATTTCGCTTGCCATAACAGGTCCTTATGAATGCACTATCTAAATCTCGGGCGATATATTGGCCTTCTCTACGTTGGCCAGATCAATTTCCACTTGCCTCGCCGGTTGCGGATGTCCCGGCTTGGATTTCTTGCCGGTCCCTACTTCCAGAGTAAGCTTGCCATCCTGAAAACTCTCCAGGCGTCCTTCAAAATGCCGGTTGCCGCCGACGGCTTCGCGGGTCATCACTTTCAACCGGCTGCCGCAAAACCGTATGTAGTCTTCTGGTCCAACCAGCTTGCGGTCCAAGCCGGGCGATGAAACCTCAAGCGTGTAAGGGCCACCCGTAATCGCGTCTTCCACGTCTAAAATTACGGAGACGCCACGGCTGACGTTGGCGCAATCCTCGTGGGTTACGCCGGCCGGTTTGTCGATGGTGATCCTGAGGGCGCGAGCTTTGCCGCCACCCCGCATCTCCACTTCCACCAGCTCAACCCCATGAGTTGCGGCCACGCGGCCAGCAATATCGCGAATTTTGTCCAGGTCCGCCGCCATGAAAAGCCTCGCCCGTGCAGCGCCCTGTTACGTTCAAAAATAAAGTGGGCCTTTCGCCCACTGGTACGTTCGCCGAAAATTGGGGACTGCACACCCACTCAAACTACTCGTACAAGCTTGAGCCGAAACCAGCTACATCAAACGTAATGATACTCCAGTTAAGACCAAAAAACAACGCGGCCGGCGCGGCTGAAATATGCCTTGCCGCGCATGATTTCCAGTGCAACAATACGCCGCACACAATCATTGAGGAGGTACTACATGACGATGGGCAAGTTTCTGGTTCGCTGGCTGGTGGTATTCGTTCTGGCCGATGGGTTAAGTTTCGTCATTCATGCGGTCCTGTTGCGTCCCACCTATACGGCTTTGATGCTGACCAATCCCGGCATCATGCGCCCCGATGCTGACGCCATGTCGTATATGCTCTGGCTGCATCTGGCGTATGCGCTCTTTGCCATGGCCGTGGTCTGGATGTATGGCAAAGGCAACACCGGCCAAGGCTGGCTGGGACAGGGTTTCCGCTTCGGTTTTGCTCTCTGGGTGATCAGCTCGGTTTTTCGATATCTGGTGTACTACTTCGTCCAGCCCTGGCCGGGAATGGTGATCGCCAAGCAAATTGGCTTCGAGTTGGTGGCTGCGTTGCTGATCGGAATCGTACTCGCGGCGCTCTGCAAGAATGATGTCGCAGCCAAAGCGCGCTAGGCTGATGGCTGATGGCGAAGTTCTAACGCATGCAACGAATGGTCCGGGAGTGGAACTGCACCCGCTCCCGGAAGCCCAGCCGCCAGTAGATTTCGCGTGCGCGAGTGTTATCCTTGCCGACGGTCAGGAAGGCCTGATCGCCGGCATCGCGAATTCTGCGCACTAGGCCCGACACCACAGCGGTTGCATAACCGCGTCCCGTGTATCCGGGAAGTGTGCCAACGGTCGTGATTTCGCGATATCCCGCCAGATGTAGCCGGAGGCCGCCCATCGCCACGAGCATGCCGTTTTTTCGCATTCCTAAGAATCCGCCTAGTCGCTGAATCAGCGGACAGAGAGTTCGCCCCGGCCGAGTAGCTGCATAGAGCACAGACATCTCTGGCACATCAGCTTCGGTTAACGCGATCACGTCGCCCACGGCGGCTTCTGTCTGAGTTTCTGCCGGTAATTCGCCCTCATGGACCATCTGAACGAGTTCAACATGGCGGGAGGTCGTCCAGCCAAGTGGTAACAGTGAAGCCGTCGCGGAGTAGATGGTCACCGGATGTTCCGCGGCGAGCGTTGCCAGTCCCGCATAGGCTTCGTCGGATGGTTTCTGGAGCGCGCCCAGTATCGTCATCTCCGGAGGAAACCTTTTTGCGGCGGCAGAAGACTGGGCAAGATTCGCCTGCAAAGTTGAGAGCGCGCTCCATGTGGCGTTGTCGAGCGGGTGCATGAGAAGCAGTGTACGGCGGTCGGCAAAGCGTGTACATGGCAGAAAGCCAATAGACCAGAATATTTGTCTTGACAAATAATTTGTTCTATTAAAAAATGTTCACCATGGAGCTCACGGTTCAGTCCGGAGCAGCGCAAAAAACCCGCGCTGCGATACTCGCAGACCGGGAACTGGACCTCGTCCGGCAACCGGCACAGGCTGCGGTGCTGCTGTATCACCCGTTGCGGGTGCGGATCATGGAGGCGTTGCTCGAACCGGATTCAGCGACCGGAGTGGCCAGGCGCATGAAACTGCCCCGGCAGACCGTCAACTATCACGTGCGCGAACTGGCGCGGGTGCGGCTGCTCAAGCGAGCGGGCCAGCGCAGACGCCGGCGCATGGTTGAACAATGCTATGTCGCGACAGCGCGCGGCTACGTGCTGTCCCCGGAGTTGCTGGGAAAAGTAGCGGCCGATCCCTCCCAGGCGGCGGACGCTTTTTCAGCAGCGTATCTACTCGGCCTGGCTGCGAAGATCCAAAGCGAATTAGGCCAGGCTTTTGAACTGGCGGCCAAAGAAGGGAAGCGCGTAGCGACGATGTCGATCAACACAGAATTGCGTTTCACTTCGGCGGAACAGCGCGCCGCGTTTACACAGGAACTTCAGCAAGCTGTGTTGGCGACAGTTCAGAGGCACAGCTCGCCATATTCCCAGGCAGATGGGTCTGCGGCAGAAGGTCGGCCGTTCCGCTTTGTTGCGGGCTGTTATCCCCTGCCTGCGCAGAAAACGGAAGAAGAGACCTTGCCGCAGATTGCGGCGGATGCACGCGAATAATCGAACAAAGGATGAGTCCCATGACAGAAACACACCAACCCGAACAGACCAAAAAAGAAGTGCGAGTGGAAAAATCAATCGAAGTTGCGGCCCCGGTTGCAGAAGTATGGAAAGCGCTGGCCACCGGCAACGGTCTGGAGACATGGTTTCCTCTGGAAGCCCGCGTAACTCCGGGGAAGGGCGGCAAAATATTTTTGTCGTGGGGCTCTGACGCTGGAGCCGAAGCTGAAATCGTGGAGTGGCAGCCCGAAAAAACACTTGTCTCGAAGTCAGAATGGGAAGGGCAAATCTCACTCGTCACATGGACGTTGGAATCGCGCGGCGAGAAGACTGTCGTCCGGCTGGTCCAGAGCGGTTTCTCCAGCGGCACCGACTGGGACAACGAATGGTTTGCTTCCACCAGTTACGGATGGGACTTCATGCTGGCAAGTCTACGATTTGCTCTGGAGCGGCATCGCGGTGAACAACGACAGGTCGCCTGGCCCAGAGTGAAAGTGACCGTCAACCGCGAAGAGGCATATCAACGATTGACCGCAGGCGGCAGCTTGTTCGTCGAGAGTCCGGCCGAGGCGCTGCAACCTAGCCATGAGTATTCCTGCAGACGCTGCAAGGTGACCGCTTCAGCGGTAACGTGGAGTTCGTGGTCCCACACAGAGGGTTTTGTGTCAGCGTACGCGAGCTGAAAGACGCGCTGCTGTGGCTGACGATTGAAGGCACGCCGGAACAGATTGAGGCACAAGTCTGGCTCTCAGCATTTGGATTATCGGCGACTGAAGTAAGCGCGTTCGCGAAACAGTGGGAGACACGCCTGAAGAATATTTTCGAGAATTAACCGGAAGCCAGCAAATCCAAGAAGGAGAAATCTTAAATATGAAACGCACGAAATTAGTTGCATTGTTTTTGGTATTGGCCTGCGCGACGCTGTTGGTCGGTCTGCCAGCCTGGGCAAAATGGCAGGCCAAGACCACCGACAAACCAGCCGCACAGACGGCGGCGAAATCATCTTCCGAGATGGACCGCCTGAAATTCTATCTGGGAGAATGGGATTACACGGAGACCTACTCCAATGGCGGCCAGAATACCGGCGTCTACTCCAGCAAACTTGGCCCCGGAGGAAATTCGCTGATCAACCATTTTCATTCTCAGGGCCCCGCCGGAGATTTCGAAGGGCTACTGGTGATGACCTGGGACGCCAAAGAGAAAGCCTACAAGGCTTACGTTTTTGGAAACGAGTCTCCCGGAGCCATCGTCGAAACGGGACATTTCGAAGAAGACACTTTGATTTATCGCGCGGAGTTATCCAGGGGAGATACCAAGTTTGCTCTTCGGAACGCAACCCGATTAGCCGGTCCCGGACGGATCGTGAGTGACGCATACGTCAGCATCGGCGGCGCTCCCGAGGTGCTGCTGGTACGAGTAGACGCCAAAAAGAGATAAAGGCCGAACCCACAAGGAAGCACGATTGATGGAGATTCTTTCCGGGCCCAGTGAGCGGAACCAAGCCCGGCTTTAGATTCGATTGTCCGCACTCCAGCGAAAGTTATTTCTTGTTTCCTTCCAGTGGTTTGCGCGCGAAATGAAACAGCGAGAAAGCCAGCAGGCCAAACATGATCACGGAAATCGCGTTACCCACGATTGGGTGATCGGTGATGAATGAGAGTTTGCTGCCCCAGCCGATGGAGTTTTCCGGCAGCCAACCCTGCGTTTCCATCAATTTGATCGCTATGCCCAGAAGTCCCACGATTCCACCCGCTGCAATCAGTCCGCTGGCGTAGAGAGATCCTGGACTCACATCGCTGTCGTCGGCTTTTTCTCCGGCCCTGGCCGCGGCCTTTTCTACCAGCCAGCGCACCACGCCTCCGCAGAAGATGGCCAGTGTTGTAGCCATGGGAATGTAGAAGCCGACAGCAAACGACAACGAGCGAATTCCCAGCAACTCCACGGCAATCACCATGAATACGCCCAGCAGGATCAATCCCCAAGGCAACTTACGCGTGAGAATGCCGTTGATCACAGTAGCCATGAGCCTGGCTTGCGGCGCAGCCGCTTTGTCGCTGCCGATGCCGTGGACCCACTGTACTTCGATTCGGCCAGATTGCGGGTTGTAAAGATAGCTGCCATCTGGAACTTCCGCCGAATTGAGAGCATTGATCAAGATCATGCCTTCAACGGACTGTTCTTTCGCTGGCCCGCTCGTCTTATCAGCTGCCAGCTTCACTGACGTGCGATGAAACTTGGTATTCGTATCTTTGTTGACGCCCGATGGCAGACTATTAATGTTGACCAGAATATTCGCCGCCCGGAATTGCTCCAGGCCTTTGTCCATCAAGATCAAGGTCAATCCGATCGCAAAGACCGAAACGATCACGCCGACCACGAGTGCCAATTGCTGCTTGGACGGAGTAGCGCCTACCAGAAATCCGGTCTTCAAGTCCTGCGACGTATTGCCGGCATTGGCGGACGCAATGCATACCACACCGCCAATGGTGATAGCCAAAGCGAAAAAGGACGCTGCGGTCCAGCCCAGCACAAGGAATACGGCGCAGGTAGCCATGAGCGTGGCAATTGCCATACCGGAGATAGGGTTCGAGGAGGTGCCGATCAATCCGGTAATGCGCGAAGAGACAGTAACGAAGAGGAATCCAAAAATCACGACCAGAAGCGCGGCAAAAAAGTTACTCACCACACTCGTGTTGGCCCCAGTTACCGGATAGAAAGTCAGTAAGCCCCACATAAAGAGCAGCAGCACGCCTGCGCCGATAAGCGCCCATTTCAAAGGGAGGTCCCGGTCGGTGCGGCGCTGGCTCAGAGCATTTGCGGCGCCGGCTGCCAGATCTTTCGCGCCTGCTCGCAGCGCGCCGATGATTGTAGGCAAAGTTTTGAGCAGCGTGATGAGACCAGCTGCGGCAACTGCTCCGGCCCCCATCGGACGAATGTAAGTTCGCCACAGGTCATCCGGGGACATGTCCGCGATCAGCTTGGTTCCAGGATAGAGGTTGGCACCAAGGTGCGCCCCAAAGAATTTCATGGCCGGCATTACGACAAGCCAGGCGAAAACGCCGCCGGAAAAAATGACGCCGGCGATACGCGGTCCGATGATGTATCCCACGCCGAGATACTCCGTAGTGGTGTTGGCGCGGAATGAGCTGCCGGGAAGCCACGGCGGGTTGTACGTTGGCGTGCTCGGCCAGACGGTAAACATGTTTTCGTTCTGGAAAAAAGTGTAGAGCGCGCCCAATCCCAGACCCATAAAGACCCGGCTCGCGAACGAACCACCTTTATCACCGGCTATGAGCACGTCAGCGCACGCGGTGCCTTCGGGATATAGCAGGTTGCCGTGTTCCTTGACGATCAACTGGCGGCGCAGCGGAATCATGAAGCACACACCGAGGCATCCGCCAATCAAGGCGAGCATCGTGATGCGCCAGTAATCAAGGCCAAATCCCAGGAAGATGAGGGCAGGCAAAGTGAAGATCACGCCGCCAGCCACGGATTCGCCGGCCGATCCTGTGGTCTGCACAATGTTGTTTTCCAATATGCTGGCCTTGCCAAACGCCCGCAGAATGGTGATGGAGAGCACGGCGATAGGAATGGACGCGGCCACCGTAAGCCCGGCGCGTAAGCCCACGTACACTGTGACCGCACCAAACAAGAGGCCGAAGATGCAGCCCAGAATAACCGCGCGGGCGCTTAATTCCGGCCTGTTTTCCTCTGCCCTCACGTACGGCTGAAATTTAGGTTCCTCGGTTTCGGCCACAGTTGCCTCCCTCAAGCTAAGCTTGTGAATCGACGCACGTTAGCACATCCGAAGGGTCGGATACAAATAAGCAGATCGCCGTAATCGCGCGTGATCGGGTGATCCGGTGAGCGGGAACCCTGACTGCTGATGACAGTGCCGTTATTTCATCAGTTTTTTATCATGGAATCACCGCTAATGTGGTAAAGGTGAAGTTGTTCCCGATCACGGCGATCATCCGATCACGCGCGATCACGGCGATCTTGGTTTATACTGTGAACACTTCCTGCATAGGTTTGCATTAGGAGGGCCGTCTTCAGTAGTAGTCATCCAAGCCGGGCCCAACGGGCGCTCAAGTCCGCGACTGAAAGCTTGTTCTGTGTTTTGTTCCCTTCGAACTGCCGCATTTGCAGGTCTGCGCTCACCAATATTTCGGCTCTTCCCGTATGTGACGAATGCTTACAGCGCATGTCTCCTTTGGACGGTGTGCTTTGCTCTGCGTGCGGCGAAAAACTTCCTGGCAGATATTTTGAAGACGAAGCGGGGCCGCGTTGCGTGCCATGTCAGCATGCGGCGCCTTTGTTTAAGAAAGCCGTAGCCTACGGTGCTTATGACGGCTCACTTCGCGACTTGCTGCATCTTTTCAAGTATCAGCATGTACGGGCTGCTGCGCCGTTGCTTGGCCGGCTTTTGAATTTGGGATTGGCTGGAACAGAATTGCCCGGGGATCTGCTCGTGATTCCGGTACCGCTGTTCCGCGGCAAGCAGCGCATTCGCGGCTTCAACCAGGCGGAAGACATTGCACGAAATTTTGTGCGCTGCCGTACCGGCAGCAGCATCCAATTAGAGACTTCCGCGCTCATCAGGACACGCGACACAGCATCCCAGACGGGATTGACCCGGCATCAACGCCGGTCCAACATGCGTGGCGCTTTTGCTGTGCCGCAACCCGAGAAGGTCCGCGGCCGCAACATTCTGATTGTGGATGATGTGATGACCACCGGCACCACGGTCGGCGAGTGCACGCGAGTGTTGCTGCGCGCGGGAGCAAACCAGGTTTTTGTGGCCACGGTAGCCAGGGCCATCAAGGGTGTGGAAGGCTTGCTGGCGACTGCCGCAAGCAGTCATTCGTCAAGTAGTCATTCGCCAAACGACCAGGGGAGAGGAACACTGGGCCATGCATGAATCGGGAAAACGGGACAAAGGCAGAGGGAAACTGCGCCATCACGGCGAGCCGGTACACGACGTCCCCAAGGGACGTAAGGCGCTGCTGTTGCAGACGCCTGTACTGGTGCTGAATGCTTCCTATGAGCCCATCAACATCTGCGGCGCCCGCCGGGCGGTTGTGCTGGTGTTGAAGGGGCTGGCCATGCCGGAAGAGGAGAACGGGCACGACCTGCACGCCGCCCGCATCACCATGCGTGTGCCGTCCGTGATCCGTCTTCTGGAGTACCGTCGCATCCCGCATCAGACACGCGCTCTCTCTCGGAAGAACATTTTGCTGCGTGACCGCAATACCTGTCAGTACTGCGGAGTCGTTCTTCCATCCGGCGAGCTGACTCTGGACCACGTGATCCCGCGTTCGCGAGGTGGGTCTTCTACCTGGGAAAATCTGGTTGCGTGCTGCCACACCTGCAATCGCAGAAAAGGAAACCGTCTTCTGCTGGAGACCGATATGAAACTGCTGAAGGAGCCGCGGCCGTTCACGCTCCACACCAGCCGGCACATCATGCGCATGATTGGCCGGTCGGACACTAAGTGGAGGAAGTACCTCTTTTATTAGACGGCGAGATCGGAAGATCGCCGTGATCGGGTGACCGCGCGTGATCGCCGTGATCTGGAACAAATTAAAACCTCAACACTGGGAACGCCGATTTTCCGCTGCTCAAGAAAATCCGCGTCATCAGCGGTGTGCTTTTCCGATCACGGCGATCTACTGCTTCTTCTCCGGCGGCTTTTCTTCTTTCTTGTCGTCCGGCGGGACCTCGCCTTTGAGGATGATTTTATGCGTTGCTCCGAACACGAACCGCTTGTAGTTGGTGTACTTGATGATTTCCCGGATGTGTACGTCGCTTCCCACGAAATGCAGAACGTCGTCCGCTCGCGTGTAGGTCGGGAACCAGTACAGGCCGTCAATCTGCTCACGGTACGTCACGAACTTAGGACTTAAGTTTTCCGTGACGTTTTTCTTTTTACTATTGGCTTGAGAAACGTCAGGCACGCTTTTGCCGCACGTCTTTACGATTTGGAGATCGTGGTCATCCACCCAGATGCGGCCCTGGAAATAGCGCTTGCCCTTCTCGATGTGTTTAGGCGCCATATCGAAGACGTAGGTGTCGATTTCGTCCACATGCTGCCGGCCTACATAGAGAACGTCGTAGATTGGCAAATCATCCGTGGTCAGTACAAAAGGCAGGCGGTTGCGAATGTCGGAGAAATCTTCCCTGGTCATGCCGATCCGGGTGAGCGTGTTCTGCGGGGCGAAGGTGACATTCTCAATTCGGCCGCCTTTTTCGTCGTAAGTAATTTCCCAAACCTGACGAAATTCGCCGTCCACAGTGTTGCCTTCGAGCGTTTGGACGGTGACGTCCTGAGTGTAGATGTAGTTGTTGCGGGCCTGCCGGAAGATTGTTTCCTTGGCCGACGTCTTCTGAATGATTTCCTGGGACGTAAAGCCTTGCGGTTGGGCAGAGTTGATCGGACTATTGCCCTCTTCACAATTGCTTTGCGCCAACAAAGAGGCAGATGTCAGGACAGCCAACAGGCAAATACCGGCCCACAAAGTGAGCGTTCGCTTCATAAGAGTTTTCCTTGAGGTTCTTTCATATTTTAGATGCAAACAGCATGGCGGAGTTTGCTGTAATCCGCCGAATCCGTTCTCCGCTGGCCCGAGGCCGCGAAAGCAGATACACTCAGCGTGCTCTCTGAGGGAGGTTCCATGCGCCGCGTTCCCCGCAACGCCATTGCGTCTATCGTTATTTTACTCACTGCGATTTTACTCACTGCGGAGATTCTCGTTCCGCTCCCAGCTCAATCCCCAAACGCCGGTAAACGGCCGTTTGCCTTTGACGACCTGATGGCGCTCAAGCGCGTGGGCGACCCGGTCATTTCGCCGGACGGTCGCTGGGTGATGTTTTCTGCCGTGGATGTGGACCTCCAGACCAATAAGAAGACATCCCATCTGTGGATCGTCCCGTTGGCGGGCGGTGACTCGAGACAGATTACTTCCCATGCTGCCGGAGAAGCCCGCGGGCGCTGGTCGCCAGACGGCAAGAAGCTTCTCTTCGTCAGCGGCCGTGACGGCAGTTCTCAGATCTGGGTCAGTGATTTCGATTCGGCCAATGGGAAAGCGTTTAGCGATCCTCGAAAGATCACAACCATCTCCACGGAAGCCGACGGCGCTCTCTGGTTTCCCGATGGCAAGAGCATTCTGTTTACGTCTGAAGTCTATCCCGAATGCAACGGCGATGACGCCTGCAACAAAGGTAAAGACGACACGCACTCCGCTTCCAAAGTGAAGGCCATGGTTTTTGACCGGCTTTTCTACCGCCATTGGAACCACTACACGAATTACAAACGCTCACATCTTTTTGTGGTCTCCGCGGAAGGCGGCGCAGTTCGCGATCTGACTCCAGGAGATCACGATGTCCCGCCGTTCAGCCTGGGAGGCCAGGACGGGTATGCCATCTCGCCCGATGGCCAGGAAGTGGCTTTCAGCAGCAACCACGATGAAGTGGAAGCCATCAGCACGAACAACGACATTTTCATTGTGCCGACTGCCGGCGGCACTCCGAAGAAAATCAGTGACAGTCCGGGCAGCGATACCGCTCCGCTGTATTCACCGGACGGCAAGTTCCTGGCCTGGCGCACACAGTCCCGTGGCGGATATGAGAGCAGCAGCATCCGCTTGGCGATTTATGACCGCCGGTCCGGCGAGATACGCGTCCCAACGGAAGGAGTCGACCGCTGGGTGGAAAGCATCGTGTGGACCCCGGATTCGCATCACGTCTACTTCACTTCGGAGGACAAAGGTGAGATACCGATTTATCGAGTGAGTGAGCGTTCGGCGGTCCTCGATAGGAAACCGGGCGATAAACCTCTTCCTGTCGCTGATCATTATCCAGTCACGGAAATTGCTCGCGGCGCCAATGATGAACTGGCCTTAACGCCGGACGGCAAGACCCTGGTCTTTACCCGCATGTCAGTGCGGGCGCCGAATGAAATTTACAAGCTGGACATCGGCGGTAAAGAAGCGGTACAGCTTACTCATCTGAACGAACCTGTGCTCTCCCAGGTGTCCATGCAGCCGGTTGAATCTTTCTGGTTCACTGGCGCGGAACTCGCCAAGGTGCAGGGTTTCCTGCTGAAGCCTCCGGGCTTTGATCCGCAGAAGAAATATCCCATGAAGTTCCTGATTCACGGCGGCCCGCAAGGCCAGTGGGGTGACGAATGGTCGTACCGCTGGAATGCCGAACTGTTCGCCGCCAGCGGCTACCTGGTGGTCATGATCAACCCGCGCGGGTCAACCGGCTATGGCCAGGATTTTATCGATGGCATCAACGGTGACTGGGGCGGCAAGCCGTTTATCGACCTGATGAAGGGCCTGGACTACGTTGAGAAGACCTATCCCTTCGTGGACCGAGACCGCGAATGCGCCCTGGGCGCCAGCTACGGCGGTTACATGATCAACTGGATCATGGGCCACAGCAATCGTTTCAAGTGCCTGGTGTCGCATGACGGCATGTTCAACGCCGATTCCGCGTATGGCAGCACCGAAGAACTCTGGTTCAACGAATGGGAATTCAAAGGCCAGCCCTGGACCAACCGTGATACATACACCAAATGGTCGCCACATCTTTATGCCGGTCAGTTTAAGACGCCCACTCTCGTCGTCCACGGCCAACTCGATTACCGGCTCGATGTCTCCGAGGGTTTCCAACTTTTTACTACACTGCAGAGGCTGAAGATTCCGAGCAAGATGCTGTATTTTCCAGACGAAGGCCATTGGGTGCTCAAACCGCTGAACAGCCAACTCTGGTACAAGACGGTGAATGGCTGGGTGGATTCGTACTTGAAGAAATAAGTCTTGTTCCTGAAATTCCGAGCGAAGCGAGGAATCCCTATAGCCGCGAAGATCTTAAGCCGCGGCTAATCTCCTCCCCAAGGCATCGCGAGGGTAGGGTTCCCTCGCTACGCTCGGGAGAAAATAAAGAATGCTACAATCCCAACCGTGCTGAAACTCGTCGCTGTATCTACATTCTTGCTGGCGAGCGTGGTAGCCGGCCAGCAGGACCCGCCACAGGACAAGCCGCAGGTCCGGCTGAATTATCTCAACGTCTGCACTCCAACGGCCGATGAGCAGGCGGTGTTGAAGGGCGCGCTGTCGCGGATCTCGACCAAGCCGGGTTTTGTGGAAGATTTTGAAATCTCCCGCGGCGTGGCTACGGTGAAAGACGCCGGGGCTTCCCGGTATGTGCGCTTGCGTCGGGAATTTGCGGCGCAGTCGGCGTGGCTCACGGCACAATACACGATGAGCATGGACAGCAGCAGCACCATTGAAATCCTGGTGCTGCGTTTGCGTGATCCCAAGGAGTTCCATGAGATATCCATGGAAGCCCGGGTGTCCGCGGATGCAGCTACGCCTTTGTCCGTGCTGACGGCGGACACGCCTCCGGCCCGTGTGCGCGTGGAAAGACTGGGCAAGGGCGCCGTAGCGCTGGCGCGCTGCGAGGGCGCTGAGCAAAGCGCGTACGAGCCTTTATTCAAGCAAGCAGCCGATATTATGGCGGCTTATCGAGGAGCGCTGGGCATGCGCACTTCTTTCCGCTCGGACATCGCATGGCTCAGCGGGCACAAGAAGACAGTCAGTTCGGGGAAATCCGCTCCCAGCATTCACAAGCAGCCCTGAACCGAAACAGATTCTGTTGAATCTAAGGAATCCTATGGAAAACTCCGTTCGTGACACAGTGATTCTCGGCACCGGTTGTTCCGGGCTGACGGCCGCCATTTACACCGGACGGGCCAATCTGAAACCGCTGGTGGTGGAAGGCCATGAGCCAGGCGGGCAGTTGTCCATTACCACGCTGGTAGAAAATTTCCCGGGATTTCCCGACGGTATTCAGGGTCCCGAACTGATCGAACACATGCGTAAGCAGGCAGCACGCTTTGGGGCGGAATACATGTACGGGCACTTGGTCAGCGCGGATCTGACCCAGCGTCCCTTCAAACTGAATTTCGGCAACAAGACCATTGAGTCGCAGACGCTCATCATCGCTAGCGGAGCCTCAGCGCGTTGGTTGGAACTACCCAGCGAGCAAGCGCTGATCGGCAACGGAGTTTCCTCGTGTGCCACCTGCGACGGCTTCTTTTTCAAAGGCCACCCCATCACGGTGATTGGCGGTGGAGACTCCGCCATGGAAGAAGCGCTGTTCTTGAGCCGGTTCGCCACCAAGGTGACGGTCATTCATCGTCGCGACCACTTTCGCGCTTCCAAGATCATGCTCGACCGAGCCCGCAAGCACGAGAAGATTGAGTTTCTTCTGGATACCGTGGTCGAAGAAGTCAACGACGTCGCGAAAAAGGAAGTCACCAGCCTTAAGCTGCGCAACATCAAGACCGGCAAAGTCTGGGACTTTCCCACCAGCGCCATGTTTCTGGGCATCGGCCACATACCCAACGCGAAAATGTTCCAGGGCCAGCTCGACATGGACCAGGACGGCTATCTCAAAACACACGACTATGTCTTCACCAACGTCCCCGGAGTGTTCGCCAGCGGAGACGTGCAGGACCGCCGCTACCGTCAGGCGATCACCGCCGCCGGCACCGGCTGCGCCGCAGCCATGGAAGTCGAGAAGTTTCTGGAAGAGCATGGCGGCTGAAGTGACTTGCGATTGTCTGCCCGGCAGATAAGGTAGCTTCCTGAGTGACGACCTTTTTCCTAGTCTTGAAGTTTTTGCCATTCCTTGCCTTCTTGGGCATAGGAATCAATCTCTTGTTGACTGCTTTCATGCCTTCGTGGCGCGAGAAAGGCTGGAAGCACTGGCAAATATTCATCGGTCCTCCCCATGATATTCGCAGACCGAACTCCTGGTGGGTGGCGCTGGGCATCGTCAAGCCACGGAGACCATCGCGAGAAGGCGACTGGGATGAGAAAACTGCAATTTGGGTGTGGGCCGGCATGGGTGCGGCCCTCTCGTTAATCGGGATCGGGGGACTAGCCTTGGTTTATCTCACGAACTCTTAAAAGTGCCGTCCAAAGCTTCTAAAACAAAGAACCTTAAGCTGAAATTATTCATTGCCTTTTATAGCATCATGATATATCATAGTGCTATATGAAATCTGGTGAATCAGCAAGCAAGTTCGCGCTCCTTGGGGTCCTAAGTCTGAAGCCGGCCTCGGGTTACGACATCAAGCAGTTCGTCCAGGGCAGCATTGGCCACTTCTGGAGCGAAAGTTATGGCCGCATCTATCCGCTGCTGAAAGAGCTTGCGGACGAAGGACTGATTGTTCAACAGCGCGGCACAAAAGCTTCAGGGCGATCGGAGCGACAAGTCTACGCCATCACAGTCGCAGGTGAAATGGCGCTCAGGCAATGGCTCGAGCACTCCCCCAGGAATGAATCTCCGCGTAGCGAGCTTCTGCTTAAGTTGTTTTTTTGCGATCACGTGGCGCCTGAGGCCAGCGCCCAGCACGTGCGGGAGAAAAAGCAGCTCGAAGAAAAACACATTGCCATCTACGAACAGACAGCACGACATATTCAGCAGCGCTATCCGGCGCACCCGGGCCTTCCGTACTGGCTTATGACTCTAAATTTCGGCCGGCACCGGTCGCAGGCACTCGTCGCCTGGTGCGATGAGACATTGGCAACACTTTCCCAGCTCGAGAAAAAACAAGCAAAAGAAAAGACAAAAGCAAAGACAAAGGCAAAGACGAAAAGAGGCACAGTATGACAGATCCACTTTGGGTAACCGGGTTACGAATCGTCCACATCGGCGCCGGCATGACGGCGTTCTTTGTAGCGCCGGTGGCTTTGGCCACGGTGAAAGGCGGCAAGCAGCATCGCCGCTGGGGCAAGGTCTACTTCTGGATGATGGCAGTAGTCGCGCTAACAGCGCTGGTCCTCAGCGTTTACCGGCCAATTCCGTTCCTGGCGTTGGTCGCGGTCTTCAGTTTTTACATGGCGTTCAGCGGATACCGGGTACTTTTCCGCAAGCGGCCCACAGAAGGTCAGGGAGCCAAGCCGCTCGACTGGGTCGGCAGCGTGCTCATCCTGACCGCCAGTACGGCACTGATTGCGCTTGCTGCGGTCAGACCGACTCCGGTCTGGGAGCGAATGGCGCCGGTGGCATTGGTCTTTGGCGTGACCGGGATATTCTTTGGCATCAGGGACGTGCTGCGGTTCGTCCGCCCGCAAGCCGAGAAAAACTTCTGGTGGTTCGATCACATGGGCGGCATGATCGGCTCCTACATCGCGGCCGTGTCTGCTTTTTCAGTCGTCAACCTTCACTTCCTGCCGCCCGTTGTGCGCTGGCTGTGGCCGACTTTTATTGGCGTTCCGGCAATCGTGATTTGGATTCGATACTACCGGCAGAAATTCGCGCGCAAAGATGTTACGGTTCCGGCCCAAGTTGATCTAACACCACGTGCAGCCCACTAGCGCTCGCCTGCTCGCCGAACGTCGACGAGATGTGTTAGAAAGTAGCCTGCTGAAACCGTTATGCTTCAACAGGCTACTTCTCATTCCTTGGGACCCATGTGCTAAAGGCCGTCTTCATCTCTCTTTCAGAAAGCAAGTCTCTTCGTTCCTTTGCCGAGAAATCCTGGGCTGGCCGGCGTGTGTCCCGGCGCTTTGTTGCCGGTACCGAAATTGACGATGCCCTGAACGCGGCCCGGGCCATGAACCAACTCGGACTCAGCGTGAGCGTGGACAACCTTGGCGAAAACGTCACCAATGTAGAGGAAGCCCGGCACAGCGCCCAGCTCTACCACCAGATGCTCGACCAGATGAGTGCCCAGCGCCTCGACGCCAACGTTAGCCTCAAGCTCACGCACATGGGCCTGGATGTGGACGAAAATGCCGCCTATGAAATTACTGCCAGTGTGGTGGAGCACGCGGCGCGCATCGGCAACTTTGTCCGCGTGGACATGGAGGGTTCAGCCTACACCCAGCGCTCGCTGGACTTTGTGCGGCGACTGCACAGCCGGCCGGAGTTCTCGGCGCACGTCGGTGCGGTGATCCAGGCGTATCTTCATCGCAGCGAGAAAGACGTTGAGCAATTGGTGGCCGAAGGTACCCGCGTCCGCCTGTGCAAAGGCGCGTACCAGGAGCCGCCGGAAATCGCATTCCCCGAGAAGGCCGACGTAGATGCCAATTACGTGAAGCTGATGAAGCTGCTGCTCAAGTGCAGCATATATCACGGGATTGCTACTCATGACGAAAACATGATTCGGGCGACAATCGAGTTTGCCCGTACCGAGCAGGTTCCGGCTTCCGCTTTCGAGTTTCAAATGCTCCACGGCGTGCGGCGCGATCTGCAGCAGAAATTGGTGAAAGACGGATGGCGTTGCCGCGTCTATATTCCGTTTGGTACAGAGTGGTATCCGTACCTGATGCGCCGTCTGGCGGAACGTCCAGCAAATGCTATTTTTATTTTGAAGAATCTGTTTAGGTAATTGTCATTCCGGTGATCTTATTCCGAGTGGAGCGAGGAATCCCTACCCTCTGAAAGAACCCAGAGGATGGGCATTTATCGGCGTGAGAAAGCCTTCCGCGCGAGAGCGATCACGGGGCAGGGATTCGGGAATGTAGAGATCCCTCTCCCGCTCGGCGGGATCGGAATGTGAAAAAGAAAGGGAATCCTGGAAGATCATAGGGTTCCCTCGTTACGCTCGGGATGTGACAAAAACTACGTGCTTCTCTGCGGGCGAATGGTAAGTTCGCGCACCTGGGAAAGCAGGCTGGAACGCTGCATGGAGTCCAGCTGGTTGAGATACGGCGCCACTTCCGCGATAAAATCGTCACGCATGAGTTCGGCGATTTCATCGTACAGACTGTGGCCGGAGCCCTGGACCAGGTCGGCAATGGAAACTTCCAGCGCCGTGGCCAGCCGCTGCAGCGACGAAAGGGTCGGCATGGCCTTTTCGTTTTCGATCTTGGACACGTACGTCCGCGGCACCTGCATGCGCAGGGCAAGCTGGCGCTGGCTGAGACCGGACTTCTGCCGCAGCGCGCGTATGGCCGAGGCCACCTGCAAGCGGGAGCTGTCTCCGTTGAGCGGCTCCGCTATCGGAACTTGTATCTCGAGGATGGGCTCAGGCACGTCCTCGTCGAGTGAGGTGTGGCATTTTCTGCAAAGATTGTTGTTCGTCCGGAATTGGACGAGATGACATTGGTCGCAACGGACCACTTCCCGGGAATCCACCGGTGCTAATGTTGTAGCCATGTAAGGTTTAGGAGTGCCAGAGCGGGCTAACTCCAAGGCTTTTAAGGGCCCCTTGAAACTTGACGTAGTCTCAAGCATTACTTGAGCGTTGTCAATGGAAAACTTCAGGCAATACAGGTATAAAAGCAGAAATAACAGGCGAATACATGGAGAAAACAGGTACGAATCTATGATGAATCGTGAATCAGCGTGGGGTTTACTATGTGAATACACCCAGTCAGAAAGCTTGCGCAAGCACATGCTGGCCGTGGAAGCGTGCATGCGCGCCTATGCCCGCAAGTTCGGCGAAGACGAAAACACGTGGGGCATCACCGGCCTGCTGCATGACTTTGATTACGAAAAATACCCGACGCCGGAGGAACATCCCTTCGTCGGGAACAAGATTCTGGAAGAGCGCGGCTACCCGGAAGATGTCCGGCGGGCAATCCTGTCGCACGCCGAATACAGCGGCGTGAAGCGCGAAAGCAAAATGGAGAAAGCGCTGTTCGCCTGCGACGAACTCGCCGGATTCATCACCGCGAGTACCCTCGTCAAGCCCAGCAAGTCACTGGCCGAAGTGGAAGCGAAGTCCGTCCGCAAAAAAATGAAAGACAAAGCCTTTGCCCGCAGCGTAAGCCGCGATGACATCATCAACGGCTCCGCCGACCTTGGCGTGGACTTGGAAGAGCACATTGCTTTCTGTATTGAAGCCATGAAAGGAATCGCGGCAGAATTGGGGTTGGCGGGAGTTGCTTGATCTTTTTTCCAAAAGTCCCGAGCCTCCCAGCGAGGGGTCCCTATCACTACGAAAGTCTTAGCCGCGAATTTACGCGAATGAACACGAATCCGGATTCTTTCTGGCTTGCTTCGCGTTTTTTCGCGAAAATTCGCGGTTAAGGGTCTTCGCGGCCTCACTAGCTCATGGCGAAACTCTGAATCCCGGCACCGGCCAGGCCAATCTATTCTCTGAAGCCCTACGAAGGAGAAAAAATGCCGTTAGTCCACATCGCTCTCATTGAAGGTAAACCGGAATCTCATCTGCGCAAAATATCAGACGCCATTCACAACGCGCTGGTGGAAACCATTGCAATTCCCGCGCAGGACCGCTTTCACATCATCACCGAGCACCGCAAATCCCACTTTGTGTACGACCCGCAATATCTGAATATTGCCCGCACAGATGACCTGGTGATCGTCCAAATCACGCTAAGCCAGGGGGCGGACCGTGGAAATGAAGAAGGCGCTGTATGCAAAAATTGTTGAGCTGATAAGCCAGGAAACGGGACTTCGTCCGGAAGATGTCTTTATCAATTTGGTCGAAGTCGCGAAAGAGAACTGGTCATTCGGCAACGGCATAGCGCAATACGCCACGTGAGCCAGGACGGCGATCAGAAAACATCGAGATCGTTCGCGGAGACGACGTGGCCCAAGTATCCCGCGGTGCGCATTTCTTTGATCAGCACAGGTCCGGGTTCCTGACCCTTGATGAAAAGCTGATGGTACAGCACCAGCATCTTCGGTCTGGCCCCGCCGGCAACCCCGGCCAGTTCCGCGGTCGAAGTATGAAATGACGCATGATATTTCTTGCGGTCGGCCGGTTTCGTCGCAAACCATTCCTGCGAATAGACCTCATGCACCAACAGGTCGCAGCCATTGCATGCTTTGACGACCGCGTCCGATGGCGCGGTGTCTCCTGAAATCACAATGCTGCGGTCCGCAGTATCGAAGCGGTATCCATAGGCGTAATCCCATGAGCCGTGCGGCACGCGAAACGCCGTGACCGTGACATTCTGGTCTTTGTAAATCACGCCGGGCTTTATCTCATGGACGATCATGGTGAACGGCTTGGGGTCTTCGCGTTCCAGCCCGCGGACACGTATGGCGATGTCTTTGATGTATGCGGCGCGGATGTGTGCCGCCATGGCTGCCAATCCGGGAGGGCCGTAGAGTGTGAGCGGAACTTTACGTTCGCCGACCGCGGGACTCAGGAACAAGTCGGCGAGTCCGGTGGTGTGATCGGAGTGCAAGTGCGTGGCAAAGGCGATCTTCAGATTTCCGGGATTCAGAGCTTCAATATGTTTTTGCTGCTGGGCGGCTGCGGCACGCCGTACCACGCCCGGACCAAAGTCCACAAGATAAGCAGAGCCGTTGACCACCACAGCCACGGCCGGGCCGGAGCGTTCGGGATCAAGATTGGGCGTTCCGGTGCCCAGCATCACGACCTGGGTATTGTGATTGGCAGCTTGCGCTTCGGAGTTTTGCGCTGAGGTTTGGGGCCACGCCACGAACGCGACCGCAATGAGAAGAACTAAGGCCAGGCTTTTTCTGTGCATGATGTGTGCCCACCTTTTCGTGGCCATCGAACTATGAGGCGAGGCTGCCGGAACGGACCAGTTCGGCGAGCTTTGCAAATTCTCCGGCCAACACGCGGTCCTGCTTGATTTCTGGGCTGATCTGGCGAATGGCCGCATGTGCTTTCAACAAAACCTTGCTGGTCGTGAGCGGAGCCAGAAAATCCAGCGCTTGAGCAGCCGCGCAGGCTTCAATCCCCAGCACATAAGAAGTATTGGTCACCACTTTCTTCAGCTTGATGGCCGCGCCCATGCCCATGGACACGTAATCCTCTTTATTGCCTGACGTAGTAATCGAATCCACCGACGCCGGGTGCGCCAGACCTTTGTTCTCGCTGACCAGAGCGGCGGCGGTGACCTGGGGCATCATGAATCCAGAATTCAAGCCGGCATCGGCGGCTAGGAACGGCGGAAGGCCTTCATTCAATGCCGGATTCACCAGACGCTCAATGCGCCGCTCAGAAATTCCGGCTAGCGCGGTGAGCGCGATTGCCAGATAGTCGAGCGCGAAGGCCAGTGGCTCACCGTGGAAGTTGCCGCCGGAAAGTATGTCCCCCTCGGCTGGTCCGTTGACGAAGACGAGTGGGTTGTCCACGGCGGAGTTCATTTCGATTTCGAAAGTCTTGCGGCAAAACTCCAGCGTGTCGCGCACTGCTCCGTGGACCTGAGGAACGCAGCGCAGAGAATACGCATCCTGCACGCGGCCACAGTCTTTGTGAGACGCGCGAATCTCGCTGCCGGCAAGCAGGCGGCGCAGGTTGGCCGCGACTTTGATTTGTCCGGCGTGCGGTCGTGCGGCGTGAATGCGTTCGTCAAATGCGACAACCGTTCCGCGCAACGCATCGAGCGACATGGCGCTAAGCACGTCCGCGGTTTCAGCCATGTTTTGCGCCGCCAGAAGTGCCAGCGTGCCTACAGCCAACATGGCTTGCGTGCCATTGATGAGCGAGATGGCTTCTTTAGCCTCGAGCGTGAGCGGCTTACTTCCGGCGCGCTTGAGCGCTTCAGCGCTGCTCACCCGCGAATCTTCAAATACTGCTTCGCCCTCGCCGATCAAAGTCAGCGCCAGATGGGCCAGCGGCGCGAGGTCTCCGCTGGCGCCGACGCTGCCTTGCGATGGCACCACCGGATGCACTCCACGATTCAGCAATTCGCAGAGCAAATCAATCACATCCGCACGCACACCGGAAAATCCTTTAGCCAGCGAGTTGGCGCGCAGCAACATCATCGCGCGGGTCTCTTCCTGCGAAAGCGGTTCACCCACTCCGACGGAATGGGAACGAATCAAATTGACCTGGAGCTGGCGATTCTGCGCTGGATCAATGCGCACGTCGCTCAGCTTGCCCACGCCGGTGGTGATGGCGTATGCCAGACGGTCTTCGCTGACGAGTTTGTCTACAACGGCCCGGGCAGCGTTTACGCCTTCACGGGCCGCGGGCGCGAGGGCCACCGGGAACCGCTCATACACCACCAGGCGCAGGTGTTCCAGGGTCAGATCGTTGCCATTGATGAGAAGAGGGTTCATGGGCCTGATTTCCGTTGGGCTGCGCCGAACGCTGCCATGTATTTTTCCGGGAGGGGCCGGCGTTGCAGTTTGTTATCTACGATGATGTGTATGGTCTCGCCTTCGGCCAGCAGCGTTTGATCGCCGGCGCGAAGAACCTCATAGCTGAAATGCAGCAGCAACGGGCGAACATTCTTGAGCCGCGTGCGCACCAGGATTTCATCATCATAACGGGCCGGAGCTTTGTAGCGCACGTGCACGTCCACCACGGGAATATGGCAGTTGTCGTCGGCTTCCATGTCGCTGTATTGAAAGCCGAACTGGCGCAGCAGTTCCACGCGTCCGACTTCAAACCATATGAGGAAGTTGGAGTGATACACCACGCCCATCTTGTCGGTTTCCGCGTAGCGTACGCGCAGGGTGGTTTCGCCCGTGAGGTCTATTTTCCTGTCCAAGTGGGTTTGCGTTTCTCCAGAAATGCGGTGATGCCTTCTTTGAAGTCTTCTGTTTGCCGGATAGCGGCGTTCGCGCGCACTGCCTGCGCCAGCCGCTGGTCCAACACTTCTCGAGTATAGCCGGAGAGCAACGCTTTGGTGGCGCGCATGGACGCTGGACTATTCTCCATCAGTTGTGCTGCCAGTTCATGGGCGCGATGCAGAAGCTGGTCGGGAGCAACAATTTCATTTACCAGTCCGAAATGATGCGCTTCTTCCGCGTTAAAAATGCGGCCGGCCAGCAGAAGATCGCGGGCGCGCTTCTCGCCAACGTTGGCGATCAAAAAACTGGAGACGATGGCGGGCACAAAACCAATGCGGACTTCGGTGTATCCGAACTTGGCTTCCGGAACGGCCAACGTGAAATCGCATAACGTAGCCAGCCCTGTCCCGCCGGCGATGGCCGCGCCGTTCACGGCGGCAATCGTCGGCTTAGGGAAATCGTAGAGAGTCCGAAACAGCGCGGCCATGGTTTCGGAATCTTTCACGTTTTGCTCGTGCGTGCGCCCGGTAAGTTGGTGCAGGTTTTCCAAGTCCATGCCCGCGCAAAAAGCTTTGCCTGCTCCGGTGAGGACTACGACCAGCGCGTGCGACTCTGCGGCCCTGGCGAGCGCGGCCAGTAAGTCGTCAATCAGTTCGTAGCTGATGGCGTTGCGCTTGTCCGGACGGTTCAGAGTGATGCTGGCGACTTTGTGGGACTCGCTATAGTGGATCGTCTTGTAATCAAAAGCTGTCATCTGTCATTGGATGGGCGTGTATTTTTTGGCAATATCAGAAGACAATTGAATAACTGAGTCCAGCGGTTTGCGCAAGGGCACCTCTGCGCCGCGCGCGGCCAGGGCCTCGATGGCGAGCTCAGTAGCAATGTTACCCACCAGAGCGTCTTGCGCGAAAGGACAGCCACCCATGCCTCCGATAGCGGAATCAAAACGGCGGCAACCGGCATCGTAAGCGGCAGCTATTTTCTCCGCGGCGGTCGCTGGCGTGCTGTGCAGATGTGCGCCAATTTCCAGATGTCCGTGAGCGGCGAGCACGGCGGCCATTAAGTCTTTCACTTGTTCTGCGGTTGCGCGGCCCACAGTGTCGGCCAGTGAAATCTGCTTGACGCCAAGGTCAGCCACAATTCCCACGGCTTCGATGACTTCGTCCGCATTCCACAAGTCGCCGTACGGATTTCCAAATGCCATGGAGATGTAAACCACCACATCCAGAGCGGCATTGTCCGCCGCAGTTTTGATTTTCTCCAGTTCGTCCAGAGCGTCTTCCAGCGTCTGGTTTTGGTTGCGCTGCAGGAACCCCGGCGAGACAGAGTAAGGGAAGCCGAGTGTTTGCACCGCGTCGGTGGCGATGGCCCGCTCCGCGCCTTTCTGATTGACCACAATCCCTATGATTTCCACGTCGTCAGGCGGGTCGAGCAGCTTGAGCACTTCTTCGGAGTCCGCCATTTGAGGGACGGCTTTGGGTGAGACGAAGGAAGCAGCATCAATATGCTTGAAGCCGGCCGCAACCAGCGCGCTCAAGTACTGGGCCTTCACAGCGGCGGGAATGTGGCCGGTGAGTCCCTGCCAGGCATCGCGCGGACATTCGATGATTTTGACGGGCCTTGGCATAGTCTTATCCGCGTTCATCCGGGTGAATCCGCGGCAGGTTCTTACCTTGGCTGTGGTTCCTCGCGGTCATAGGGTTCCCTCGCTACGCTCGGGATTTCAGANNTCGAGATCGTCGAACGCTTCTTCATTAATGATGGCGGCCAGCTCGCCGGCCAGTCCGCCGGTTTTGGTGTCTTCATGCAGCAGGATGACCTTGTTGGTCTTCTTGACAGTTTGAGCAATGGCTTCACGGTCGAGCGGCATGAGACTGCGCAGGTCGACGATCTCCATTTCAATGCCTTCTTTAGCCAGCTGGTCCGCGGCTTCCTGCGCGACGTGCACCATGGCGGCATAAGTAATCACGCTCAGATCGCGGCCTTCGCGATGCAGCCGCGCCTTGCCGATAGGAATGGTGTAATCACCTTCGGGAACGTCTTCTTTAATCCTGCGGTAAAGAAATTTATGCTCGAGGAAGAGGACAGGATTGTTGTCGCGAATCGCGGACTTGATCAGCCCTTTCGCGTCCGACGGCGTGGCCGGAGCGACGACCTTCATTCCTGGCGTGTGGACATAGTGCATCTCCGGATTTTGCGAGTGGAACGGCCCGCCGTGGACGCCGCCTCCGGAAGGTCCGCGCAGCACCAGCGGAGCCGGCGCGCCCCAGCGGTAATGCGACTTGGCCACCATATTCACGATCTGGTTGAAGGCGCAGCCGATGAAGTCCATGAACTGGAACTCGGCGACGGGACGCATGCCGGTGAGCGAAGCGCCAAACGCTGCGCCCACGATTGCGGATTCGGCAATGGGCGTATCAATCACCCGTTGCGGGCCAAAGTGGTGGACAAACCCATCCGTTACTTTGAACGCGCCGCCGTACACGCCAATGTCTTCGCCAATGCAGAAGACGCTAGGGTCGGACTCCATCTCTTCCCAGAGTCCCTGCCGGATTGCTTCGAGATATGTTGCTTGGGCCATTTTTCGAAAAACCTTACCGCGGATTTACGCGGATGAACGCGGATCGCAGGCGATTGCTCGTTCTCTCGCATCTCGCTTTCGATTAGGATCTTCTTTAACTGGAAACGATTCCAGAAAATCAACGTAGCTTTTTGGGAGGGCATGCTGATTTGCGCCTTCCGTAACGAATCTTTTGTACCAGCTATATGGCTGAAGAGTGTTATCAATATGACTTTGAGCCGCCAGATACATGTGGGCACTCTGTTTCTCACCGCTTTCGGACTCCACCTCGACAATTAATTCATCATAGCCATGCCCAAGAGCTTCTGCTTCATCCAACGAGTGCTTTTCAGCCTCATCAAACTCGAATAAGACTCCCCAAACCAAGTCTGTCTCGACATCCGTTCTCTCGACGTTTCCTTTTGCCGAGGTGCCGGACTTGTCTATGCTCTTCTTGTTGAACCTAAACCTATATCTGCGCAAAAGGCGCTTACCGATAGCCGTAGTTGAAGGCACCCTAGCCCGGAGGCGCCCGGTACACATGTTGGAGCCATAGCCAAAATACAACATACTTTTCCTTGCCTTATCCGCGCTCATCCGCGTCCATCCGCGGTAAAATTCTCACTTGAAATGTATCGCCGCTTCCGTCTCTTTCAGCTTTCCCTCGCCCCGCTTCGCTTTCTTCGGCATCGCATACTTCGGCTTGATTACGTGGCAGCCGTCTTCGCAGTAGACGCCTTCGGCTGCGGTGTGTGGCTCGGGCATTGGTGAGTTCTCAGCGAAAGTACGGTCGGCTTCGAGTTCTTTCTCGATCTCCGCGATCATTTTCTTGTTTAACTCGGGCGTCAGCCATTTCTTGCCGAGTAAATATTTTTCAAAGCGGTCGATGCAGTCGCGCTTGCGCCAGAACTCGTGCATCTCTTTCGGGACATACGCCGCGGCATCGTGGATGGCGTGGCCTTTCATGCGCATCAGCTTGGCTTCGATCATGGTTGGACCTTCGCCGTGGTGGGCGCGTTCTACCGCTTCATATGTCGCGTCATAAACCTGACAGGCGTCGGTGCCGTCAATGATCACGCCGGGCATGCCGTAGCCGATGGCGCGATTGGCCAGATCTTTCACGTTGACCTGATATTCCGTGGGCGTGGAATACGCCCAGAGATTGCTTTCGATAATCAGCACCAGCCCGAGCTTGCGCACTGCGGCAAAGTTGATGCCTTCATAGCTCACACCGGTGGATTGGCCGCCGTCGCCGATCCAGGTCAGGCAGGCCAGCTCTTTGCCTTGTAGACGCGCGCCCAGCGAAACTCCGGCCATCACCGGCAGCAGGTCGCCCAGCATGGAGATGGGGGACACCATGTGGCGTTTCTCGATGTCGCCGTAGTGCGACGTGCCGTCTTTGCCGTGGGTGGGCGAGCCGGACTTGGCCATGTACTGCATCATGATGTCGCGCGCGTGGAAGCCGCGAACCAGTTGCGCGCCCTGGTTGCGAATCATGGGCGCGAACCAGTCGTCGGGGCCGAGCGCGTAGGCCGAGGCGCAGGAGCAGGCCTCCTGTCCCAGACCGAAATAAACGCCGCCCACGACTTTGCTCTGCTTGTAGAGATTTTCCAGCGCCTGTTCCATGCGGCGGTTCATCACCATCCAGCGATAGATTTCCAGGCACTGGTCTTTATTCAGATACTTCGACTCGCGAATGGGCGGTACCGGTGTGTCCAGCTTGCCTTTGATTTCATAGTGGACTTCCGGTCCGCTGGAAACCTCGAACACTTCAAACTCCGGATGCTCGAGACGCCAGTCAGGAATGCCGTGTTCGTTCACGCGGACCGCAGGCGCCTTGGCGGGCCGGCCATTGGACGATGTGCCCCTGGCAGTTTGTTGCGCGCGGGAATTTTTAGCAGCTTTGGATTTGATGGCCATGCGACGAATAACAGTTTATACCTTCAACCCCAAACCTTTGAAACACAGAGGAACAGAGGAAACAGAGGAAGTCAGATTGCCAGAAATGCCAAAATCGCCGGAATTTAAATTGCTCGATTACCCGATTTCGACCATTACAAATCCTCTGTGTCCTCCTTTCCTCTGTGTTTCAAAGGTTCTTGAGGCTAGACAAGGTAGGTGTCTTCTTCACCCGCCAGCTTGCGCAGTTCTTTGGGTGCTCGCGCCGGCGTATCTTGCGGCGTGGAAGCCAGCAGCGCATCCAGCGATTCCAGCCACAGCGTCTGGGCTTGAAACACGCGGCCGAAGTTGCGTGCGGCAAGTTCGGCCACGGTTTCCAAAGAGGGGACTTTCATCGTTTTGCCGACGAACGTCTGTGCCATTTCCTGGGCCAGCGAAGTCACCGGCTTGTCTGTGATGCCACACGGCACAATCAGTTTGAAGTAGTCGAGGTCCGTAGTCACGTTCAGCGCGAAGCCGTGCGACGTTACTCCACGGGAAACGTGGACACCAATGGCGGCAATTTTGCCCGGCGGATCATGCTCGATCCATACGCCAGTAAGGCCGGGAATGCGGTGCGTGACCACTCCCAGATCGCCGCAAGTGCGTATGAGAACTTCTTCGAGCTTGCGGACAAAGTCAACGATGCCGACGCGCGGGGTGAATCCACGCAGATCGAAAATGGGATAGCCCACGAGTTGTCCGGGGCCATGGAAGGTGACATCGCCGCCACGGTTGGTTTCCACCAGCTCAACTCCCTTACTGGCAAGAAAATCTTTGGACGCGACGATATTTGCCTGACTGGCATTGCGTCCCAGGGTGATCACCGGAGGATGCTCCAGCAGCAGCAATGTGTGGCCGATGCGGCCTTCTGTTACGAGATTGACGATCGTCTGCTGTAGCTCAAGGGCCGTGGAGTAGTCCACGCGGCCGAGATCGAGCACGTTAATGACGCAGGTTTGCATTGCTTACATGTTGATCGCTTTACCCTCGACCGCGCTGAAGGCATCGAGCAGACCTTCATATACGGTGGGATGGGCATGGATGACGAACATCAAATCGTCCACAGTGCCCTCGAGTTCCATCACCGTTACAGCTTCTGAGATGATCTCCGTGGCTACCGGGCCGATAATGTGTACGCCCAAGACCTCGCCGTATTTTGCGTCGGAAACAATTTTGATGAAGCCTTCATGCTGGCCCATGATGCTGGCTTTGGAGTTGGCGCTGAACGGGAACTTGCCGATCTTCACCTGATGGCCGGCTTCTTTGGCTTTGGCTTCCGTCAGTCCCACGCTGCCGATCTGTGGTTCGCAATACGTGCAGCCGGGGATGCGGTTTTTGTTGATGGGCTTAGCGAGCTTGCCGGCGATCCGCGTGACGGCAACAATTCCAGCCATGGATCCAACGTGCGCCAGCTGTGGCATTCCGGCAACGATGTCGCCAATGGCGTAAATGCCTTTTTCTCCGGTTTCCATCCATTCGTTCACGTGGACGAACCCGCGTTCCGTCTTGATGTTGGGCGCCTTCTCCAGGCCGACCTTTTCCGTGTTGGGGCCTCGGCCTACGGCGATCAGGACTTTCTCAGCTTCGATCTTCTGCGGCTTAGCATCCGCGCCGGTGAAAGTCACGGCAACTCCGGCTTTCGTTTTTTCGACTTTCTCAACTTTCACGCCGGTAATGCAGTTGATGCCTTTCTTTTTGAACACCCGAAGCAATTCTTTGGACACGTCTTCGTCTTCCACGGGCACCAGCCGGGGCAGCGCCTCTATCAAGGTGACTTCCGATCCGAAGGAACGATAAATTGAAGCAAACTCCACGCCAACGGCGCCGCAGCCAATGATGATCAACGACTTGGGGATAGCAGAGAGGCACAGCACTTCAATGTTGGTCAGGATCCGTTCATCCGGCTGCAATCCAGGCAGCATGCGTGCGAAGGAGCCGGTGGCCAGAATAATGTTCTTGGCTTTGACTTCCGTGGATGTCTTGCCGCCGTCGGCGGAAACCGAAACCGTGTGCACGCCATTCTTGGCGGGGCCGGTCAGCTGTCCAAAGCCCAGGACGCGGTCCACTTTGTTCTTTTTGACGAGGAAGTCCAGGCCCTTGGTGTGTTTAGCAACAATCTTGTTTTTGCGGTCCTGAATATTTTTCCAATTCAGCTTGCCCGCACCCAGACCGTCAATACCGTACTCTTCGGCGGCCTTAAGGTGGTCATAGATCTCGGCGTTGAACAGCAGGGCCTTGGTCGGGATGCAGCCTACGTGCAAACAGGTGCCGCCCAGCTTTTCCTCTTTGTCGATCAAACAGGTTTTCAGTCCAAGCTGGCCGGCGCGGAAAGCGGCGGAATATCCGCCGGGTCCGCCACCGATAATGGCAACGTCGTAAATGGTTTCTGGCAAGGCAGCATCTCCCTTGAACTATTAAGATCACAAAAAATCAAACAGGCGATTGTAAATGAGACCGCATCCCATTGTTCACTTGATGGCACTCGCTCCCAAGACATTAGACGAGATTGGCGGGCAGGAAGATTCGCGCCTCTGTGGGCAAAATCGGTGTTTGGACCCTGCCGCATCGTACAATACTAAGTTCACATCTAATACTCAGATGGCCAGTCCCGCAGAACTCGTCCAGATCGACCTTGCGCCCCGGCGTCCACAGGCCAAGCCTGTGTGGCTGAAGGCGCGTGCGCCGCTGGGCGACAACTATCACGACCTAAAGAAACTGGCGCGGACGCTGGATCTTCATACCGTTTGCGAGTCAGCTCAATGCCCCAATATCGGCGAGTGCTGGAACCACAAGACCGCAACTTTCATGCTGCTGGGAAATCTGTGCACGCGCCGCTGCGGATTCTGCGCCGTGCCCAAAGGCAAGCCCGAGCCGCTGGATTGGGATGAACCCCGCCGTGTGGCGCAAGCCGTGGCCACGCTCGGGTTGAAGCACGCCGTGGTCACCAGCGTAAATCGCGACGACGACAACATTGGCGGAGCCAGGATTTTTGCTGAGACCATCCGCGAAATCCGCCGCCAGGCTGCGGGATGCCAGATCGAAGTGCTGATCCCGGATTTTCAGGGAAGAGAAGATTGCCTGCAGATCGTGGTAGACGCCAAGCCTGAAGTTCTCAACCACAACACGGAGACAGTTCCACGGCTGTATCGTGCTGTGCGTTCCGGCGCGCGTTACGAGCGGACGCTGACGCTGCTGTCGAACGTGAAACGGTTTGCCCCAGGGATGGTTTCAAAAAGTGGTGTGATGGCCGGCATTGGAGAGACCACCGACGAACTGCTGCAAGTCTTCCGCGACCTGGCCGCGCGCCAAGTGGACATATTGACTATCGGCCAGTATCTGCGGCCTTCCAAAGACCATCTGCCGATTGCCCGCTACTACACGCCCGACGAATTCGCTTTCCTGAAACGCGAAGCGCTGACGATGGGATTCAAGCACGTGGAATCCGGGCCGCTGGTGCGGTCTTCTTATCACGCGCATGAGCAGGCGGAGAGCACTGGACTGGTAAGCGTTGATCGATCCGCAAGTCAGTAGAGAAAAATCTTACCGCTGATAACGCAGATAACGCTGATCAAGCAAATTCTTTTTACATATCACAACTACCAAATGCATTTGCGTCATCAGCGCAATCAGCGGTAAGGTTTTTGACCGCCTTAGTTTTCAAACAAAAAAGAGACCCGGCTTGCGCCGGGCCTCTTGCGTTCTTCAGAAGATCACCAAACATGACAAGCGTTCTGCGGGACCAATGGCTGTCCGGCCTTGCAGCCCCAGGCTTTCTGGAACTCAGGCATGTTCTGGACTACGCCATTCACGCGATATTGCCCCGGCGAATGCGGATCAGTCTGGGCGCGCAGGCGGGCGACCTGGTCGGTCTGGTTCTGGCACCAGATTTGTCCCCAGCCGAGGAAGACGCGCTGGTCAGCGGTAAAGCCGTCAATCTTTGACGGCTCTTTGCTTTGGCTGGCGTGCAACGCCATGTACGCAACGCGTAACCCGCCGTTGTCGGCTGTGTTTTCGCCCAGAGTCAGCTTGCCGTTGAGATGAACATCGTCCACGGCGATAAAGCTGCTGTACTCATCGATAAGGCACTGGGCCCGTTCGTCGAAGCGTTTGTTGTCTTCGGGCGTCCACCAGTCATGCAGATTGCCCGTGGCATCGAATTGACGGCCCTGATCGTCAAAGCCGTGGGTCAGCTCGTGGCCAATCACAGCGCCCATGCCACCGAAGTTCAAGGCGTCATCTGCTTTGAAGTCGTAGAACGGCGGCTGGAGGATTCCTGCCGGGAAGTTGATGTTGTTCTGCAGCGGCTCGTAGTACGCGTTGACCGTCGGCGGCGTCATGCCCCACTCCGTTTTGTCGAGCGGTTTGCCGATGCGGTTCAGCTGGCGGCGGAATTCAAAGTTATTGGCGCGAAGAGAATTGCCCAGCGCATCACCGCGGACAATCTTCAGCGCGCTGTAGTCGCGCCATGTGTCGGGATATCCGATCTTATTCTGGATGCCGTCCAGTTTGATCAGGGCCTGCTGCTTGGTGGTGTCGGTCATCCAGGATAATTCGGTGATGTCCTGGCGCAGCGCTGCTTCCACTGCCTGGACCATTTTGAGCGTGCGGGCCTTGGCTTCCGGCGGATAGGCTTTCTGCACATAGACCTGACCCAGCGCTTCGCCCAGGTCACCATCGGTACTGGCAACGCAGCGCTTCCAGCGCGCGCGTAGCTCTTTGGCTCCGGTCAGGGCCTTACCGAAGAAGCTGAAGTTTTCATCGATCAGCGCAGTGGGAAGGGACTGGACCTGGCCGTGCACGACATGCCAGCGCAGATACGTCTTCAGATCATCCAGGCTGACTGCATTGATTTCCGCGTCGAGTGCTTTGAAAAAATCCGGAGTGGCCACGTTCAGGCTCTGAAAAGAAGGAGCGTCCATGGCAGCAAGGTACTTTGACCAGGAGATGGACGGCGTGAGTGCCTGCCAATCCTGCTGAGACATCTTGTGGTACACATTCGAAGGCTCACGGAGCTTCACAATCTCCATGGAGCCTTTGGCCAATGCCGTCTCAATGTTCATGACTGCTTGGGCTTCCGCCGTGGCCTTTTCCGGCGAATCACCCAGCAGCCTGAACATGTTGGTGACGTGCTGTACGTAGCCTTTTTGCAATTCCACGGATTTGGCGTCGGTCCTCAGGTAGTAATCGCGCTCCGGAAGCGACAGTCCGGCCTGGCCGGCCTGGGCAATGACTTCTTTGGCATTCTTGAAGTCGGCCTCAGCCCCAATACCAAACAGCACGTCAATCCCTTCGCTGTGCATGTGGGCAATCAGCGCCGGCAGGCCCGCTTTGTCTTTCAGCGCATTGATCCGGTCAAATTCCGGCTTGAGGGCGGCGTTGCCCTTGCTGTTGATTGCGGCTTCATCCATGCAACTCGCATAGTAGTCGCCGGTCTTCTGTTCATTCGCGGTGCGCTTGCTGCTGGGTTTGGCCGCATCTTCAAGAATCTCATGCAAGATGGCCCGGTTCCGTTCCGCCAGCTCGTTGAAACGGCCCCAGACGGCCTGGTCAGAAGGTATGGGATTATTTTTGCGCCATCCGCCGCAGGAGTACTGGTAGAAGTCCACGCACGGGTTCGCGGTCTTGTCCATGGCGGTGGGATCGAAGCTGGGGACTTGTTTGATGTCCTTCGCTGCGCCTCCGGGACCATTTTGTGCGCCAGCGAAGGCGGTGAAGAGCAGAGTGATTGCCAGGAATTTCAACATACGCATTTGATTTGCCTCAAAGAAGAATTTGATTGTTGCCGATCTGACCGCGAAGATACGTTAGGAAGATACGATAAATCGTGTTTCCGCGTTCCCAAAACGCACCAAAACTATTTTAGACGGGCGTCATGCCACGCCGGTAGCAGCACCTTAGAAGATCCGGAAATGGATCGTCAGGTATTTCTTGGGGTCTTCGCGGATCGCCTTGATCAGCCCCCGGGTCTCCACCAGCATTTGGTCCGTGTTGTTATAGAGCGAAGGATCATTCAGGAATTTTGACGCTGAGCCATTGCCGGACTCAAGTTTCTGCAAAGTCGCATTCAGCCGGTCGATGGTGTCATTCAATTTCTTGGGGAATTTCTCGTCTTTCGCCAGCATGCCGAAGGTGCCCCGCCCAGCATTGACGTCGTCCATCAGTTTGTTGGACTTGGCGAGAGTCTGGTTGGCGTTGTTGTACAACGCGTCATCCTTGATGAACTTGCCCAGGCTCCCTTTGCCCGCCTGTATGTCGTCGACCATGTGGCTTAGCTTGTCAACGTCGCTGTTGAGTTTGTTGTACAACGTGTCATCGGCCAGGAGTTTTCCGATACTGCCTTTACCGTTGCTCACGTCGCCCACGAGTTTCTGTATCTGCCCCAGAATATCATTGGCTTTATTGAAGAAGCTGGGATCTTTGATGAATTCGCCCAGCGTGCCTTCACCGCTTTCAATGGACGACACAATCCTGTCCAGGCGTTTGACCAGAATGTCCAGGTTGGCCAGCGTGGTTTGGCCGCTGCGGACAACGTCATCCAGGCCGGGAGTGCTGAAGGACAGAAGCTCTTCCCCGTTTTGAATCTGCCCTTTGGTGGCTGCGCGGCTGTCGATGTCAATAAACGATTCGCCCAGCACACCCGCGGTTTCAATGGTGGCTTTGGAGTCCTTGCGGACCATAAACTGGTACTTGGTGCTGACCCGCATGGTGACCTGTACAGGAGCACTGGGCCGGTCGGGAACAATACGGATCGTTCTGACGTTGCCGATGTCCACACCCTGAAGGCGAACGGGTGCCCCCACCTTGAGTCCTTCAGCGTTGTCAAAGTAAGCGTAAAGAGTGATTTTGGAAGAAAAAATTCCGGCCGCGCCGCCCATCAAGAAGATGAGCACCATGAGCGTCGCTACGGCGACGATCACGGTCACGCCGACCCGAAGTTCAGACCACTTCAGTTGCTGTTGGCTCGGCAATTCTTCTCCAAGTGAACGCCCAACATCATAACAAATCGCTGCCCGCAAACTGCCTATAAATGTATCAGCTTACGGGACGCGCAGTGAATGTTCCCAGGTAAGCGAGAGTAGCGCCGCCACTGCGTACGCCCCCGCCGCACAAGCTAGCGTGATCAGCAATCCAAAGTGGATGGCGATCACAATGGCCAGCACCGAGCCCAGCACGCTGGCCGCGGCGTTCAGCGCCCACGCCCACTCCACAGTGCCCACCAGCCGCAAGCCGGTGGGGAAGGGCATACCCATCAGGAATCCCAGAGGCGCCAAAAGCGCGCCGCTGATCAGCAGCTTGACGGCAAATTCCATGCCTACAGCGGCCGATAGCAGACGGGGCAGGAACACCAGGTAGACCATGATCAGTATCAGGATCAGCGCCATCGTGCGCCGAATGCCGGCGCTGTCAGAAACCCAGCGTCTTGCAACCACGCTTCCGGCGCCGCTCGAAAGCAAAAGCAGGAAGACCACCACGGTCAAAGCGTATGTGGGATGTCCCAGGAAAAGAACGAAGCGTTGGATCAGCGAGATCTCCACAAGAATGTAGCCAAATCCCACGGCGACAAAATAGAAGAGCGCGGCTTTTTTCGGCAGAGCGCCGGTTTGCTTGCGAAACGCCAGAGGCAAAATCAGAAACGCCAGCACCGCCACCAGAGAAATGATCAGCAGCATGCCCAGCACCACAATGCCCAGGTTGATGCGCCAGTCCATGCCGTGTCCGGTACCGTTAAGAATGTTGCGCAATACGTAGCTGGTCTTGAGCGTGAAGAAGAAAAACGGAGCATTGTCATTGACCGGAGAAACGTTGTAAGCGTAGGTCTTCGCGAACGTCCACGGATCGTTGGACTCAATGAGCTGCCGGAACGCTGCCGCAGCGGGCGGCAAAGTTGTTGCGCCTGCAAATTCTGCCGGAGGATTCAGCCAAATCAGGTTGGGATTATCGCGAACATGCTGTGCGACAGCAGTGTACTCGGCGGTGGTGAAGGGCGATTTGCGCGCCATCACCAGGACGGGCCGCCCATCTTCGTTGAGTCCGCCATCGGCCACCACGATGAAATTTTGCCGGCAGTCCGCAACTCCGTTTTGATGGAGCGCTTCCATGGCCTGCGATACCACGCGCAACGCCTCGCGCGGCTGCTTGAATTCCCAGCGCGTGATGGCAATCATGCCGTCCGGTTTCAGGTGGTCAAAGTACTCGCGGAAAGCCTCGACGGTATAAAGGTTGTTTTCACTTAAGGCAAAAGCCCCTGCCGCGGTGGAAGCCCATGTGTCCACCAGGGTCATCTGCACTACGTCATATTTTTCTTTTGCATTGCGGACGTACGAACGTCCGTCCTGAATGTGAATGTGTACCTGGGGCAGATCATAAAGATGGTGCGAGTGACCGGCATATTTTCCGCGCATCACGTCATTGATGATGATGGGATTAATCTCAATCCCGGTCACGCTGGGGCTGCCGTTGGCGACCGCGCGCAGAACGTCCACACCGCCTCCCGGACCGATAATGGCGAAATCGCCCTGCGGCCGCAGCACGTTGGCGAGCGCCGGCGCGGAGGACATCAAACCTTTCTTCCAATTAACGGCCGGTTTTTCCGGTAGGCCGGTATTGGTAGGAGTGGGATTGTTGGGCTGGTCCACGTCCCAGTGCGCCGGGTCGACGCCCATGATGGCGCTGGTGGCATCGGCGTCAATCACGATATAGCGCGCGCCCTCCTGATTGTTGACTTCAATCCGCGAAATGGCGTTCCACTTGGCAAACTCCACCCACTGCGGATCACGCAGCACACCTTTGGCGTAGACGACGTCAATAAGCCGCCCGGAATGGTTCGCGGCCATCAGCAAAGCAAACGCAGCGGCCACGGCCAAGCTCGCGGTACGCCATTTGATTTTTGCCGACCAAATGCCAGCCGCTCCGCACATCGCCAAAGATGCAGCCAACAGAGAATTCGGCGCGCCCACCAGATTGAGCAGAGGCACGACCGCCAAACAAGCCGCAGCGCCGCCAGCCAGATCGGCCCCGTACAAGTTTGAAATCAGATCGCTCGACCGCGCAAAAAGAACAGAAAACAACAAGCCAGTAAGAAAGAAGGGGACCGCAGCAACCAGGTAGATGATGGTCAGCTTGCCAAAGTTCCAGCCCGTCACGTCGAGTGACACGGGCGTATGCAGCACGACTTCCAGGGCAATCAGAATCACGATTGCATTCAAAAGACAAAGCGATCCACCCAGATCACGAATGTCGAACTGCGCAAGCCATCCGCGGCGAACGTGGGCGAATACGCCCCCGGCGCCCAGCCCCAGGAGCGCGATGGAAATCGCGAAGAAAGCAAAGTGATAGAAAAGGACCACGCTAAACAGGCGGGTCAGGGCCAGTTCCAGCAGCAAGCTGGCAAAGCTGACCAGCGCGACTGCCATCATCATGGCGAACGCGCTCATGGGCGCACCGGCGCGCTGTATTTCAGGAACTCGGGTCTTCAATTTACGTCCTCAGGACTCAAGAATCACGAAAGCAATGGCCTGGTCCGCGGTGTGCGATAACGAAAGGTGTGCGCGCTTACATCCCAAAGCGGCCGCAAACTCCGCCGCCTTGCCGTGAAACTGCAGCCCAGGCCGGCCACCGAGTTCGCGCACGACTTCAACATCCTGCCAGGTCACGCCATGACGCAGGCCGGTACCAATGGCTTTCATGCCGGCTTCTTTGGCGGCAAAACGCGCGGCCAGCCGTTCATCCGCGTTGTGTTTCGCCATGCAATAGCGGACTTCGTCCGGCGTAAACACCCGGCGCAGAAAGCGCTGGCCAAAGCGTTCCACAGCGTGGTGAATACGCGCCACTTCCGTGATGTCAACTCCGGTGCCTTTAATCATTGGATTGCGGCTGAGCAGCTAAGGTAACACAGTGCGGCAGAGCCGAAAACCAAGAGCTAACCACAGAGGACACAGAGCTGCTAGCCGCTAGCTGCTGGCCACTCCCCAAAAAACTGTGCCACGAATGACGCAATGAACGCTGATTCATTCCTGATCAGCCGCGGCGAATATCTGTTCGCGATGGGCGCAACTTATTAGAGACAACTAAGAATCTCATGGGTATAATGTGCCTGCGTTTTTTCGAAGTGTTGTTCAGCGGTACTGCATTTCTCGGCAAGCCTGTCTGCACGATCCCTCGGAAGGCCGCAAAATTTCAGAAATAAGGGATGCGTGCAACACATGGAACAAGGAACAGTTAAGTGGTTCAATGACGCGAAGGGGTATGGCTTTATCAGCCGGGAAAACGGCGAAGATGTTTTTGTCCATTTTTCCGTGATTCAGGCGAACGGGTTTCGCAGCCTGAAAGAGGGCCAGCCAGTGCGGTTCAACGTGGTGAAGGGCCCCAAGGGCTGGCAAGCGGAGAACGTGGAACTGGTGTAAGCGCAGAAAGTTTCCCGCAAGGCGGCTTCGGCCGCCTTTTTCTTTGGCTCGCGCGCTTTGCCATGGCTTTCAGGTTGACATCTTACCCAAGTCAGCGTACGCTCAGGTCAAATGTCTACCCGGGAAGAAAATAAAAAACTGGAGCTGTTACAAGGCACTCTGGACCTGCTGATCCTGCGCACGCTCATCTTTGGTCCACAGCATGGGCAGGGAGTCGCACGGGCCATTCAGCAAACCTCCGAAGAGGAATTGCTCGTGGAGCACGGCGCTCTTTATCCCGCGCTGCAGCGCCTGGAAGAGCGAGGCTGGATCTCGGCGAAGTGGGGCACCTCGACCACGAACCGCAAAGCGCGTTTCTATTCTCTAACCGCCGCCGGCCGTAAACAGCTGGTAAAAGAAACCGCGAAATGGAAACGCCTCGCCCGAGCGATTGGCCGAATCCTGGGCCCCCAACCGGAAGAGATCTGAAGTGACGTTCCGGCGCAAACGCAAACCCGCTGAGTTCAATGCCGAGATCGACGCACATCTGCGGCTGGAGATTGAGCGCCTGCAAGAGCAGGGTCTCAGCAAAGAAGAAGCTGCAATCGCCGCCCGCCGCGCTTTTGGCAACGTAACGAAGGCCCAGGAGCGTTTCTACGAATCCGCTCGCTGGCTGTGGTGGGAGCGTATTCTGCAAGACGTTCGATTTGGTCTGCGGATGTTGCGACGCAATCCCGGCTTCACGGCCGTTGCTGTTCTGACGCTGGCGCTGGGCATCGGCGCGAATACGGCGATTTTTTCCATTCTCGATCCGCTGCTTTTGCGCAATCTCCCGGTCAGCCATCCTGAAGAGTTGGTCCGTGTGGATGCGGCCGGCACCCTGGGCAACATAGGCGCGTGGGAAGCGTTTGCCTATGAACGTTTTCGCGATAAGAGCCCGGTGTTTTCGGGAGTGATTGCTTTTGTGCCCGTGCCGTTCGATGACGTTGTCTACAACGGCAGGTCAGGTTCCGCCAGCGCTGAGGTCGTTTCGGAAAACTATTTCAACGTGCTCGGACTGCGGCCGTTCGCGGGACGGTTGGTTTTTCAGAAACAGGAACTCCGCAACGTGGTGGTCCTGGGGTTTGACTACTGGCAGCGTGAGTTCGGCGCCGATGCAGCCGTTTTAGGCAAGACCATGTTGGTGCAGGGCACGCCGCATACCATCATCGGTATCACCACGCCGGAATTCTTTGGCATGAGGGTCGGCGAGAATGCCGATTTTTATCTTCCAGTGCCATCGGGAAGGACACCCGCTGGTTCGAACGCACCGTCGCTGGACTGGGTTGAGGTGATCGGGCGGTTGAAGCCCGGCGTGTCGGAAACGCAGGCACTGAGCGCGCTGCAGCCAACATTAGAGCTGATCAAGACGGAGTCTGGAGTTCCTGAAATCGAAATTCACCAGGCAATGGACCATCTGGTCCTCACTTCCGCCGCCCGCGGACTTTCGGCTTTGCGCAGTCGTTTTTCACTGCCTGCACGCATCCTCATGTGCGTGGTGGGCCTGGTGTTATTGATCGCCTGTTTCAACGTCGCTAATCTGCTGCTGGCGCAAGGCGCCGCGCGCCGCCGGGAAATTACCGTGCGTCTGGCACTCGGAGCGCAGCGCATGCGGTTGGTGCGGCAACTCCTGACCGAGAGCGCAGTCCTCGCAGTGGCCGGTGCGCTGGGAGGCGTGCTCGTGGCCCACTGGGCCAGCCGTCTGCTTGTTGCGTCGCTGTCGGATTCGCGAACACACGTAACGCTGGCTGCCAACTTGAACGGACGTGTGCTGCTTTTCTCATTGGCCATAACCTTATTGGCCGTGCTGTTGTGCGGATTGGCGCCGGCTCTCTCTGCCACGCGGGTCGATATGAGCCACGACATCAAAACCTATGCCGCCGACCGTCGCCATGGTGTGCAAGCCCGCCTGGGTGGCCTCTTGGTAGTCGGGCAAGTTGCGATGTCTGTGACAGTGCTGGTCGCCGGCGGCCTTCTACTCCACAGTTTGCTCAACCTGGAAACCATGGACGTTGGTTTTGATCGCGACCACATCCTCGTGCTGGACATGAGTGGCAGCGTAACGCGCACGCCTGACCAAGTGAAGAATTTCTATGACCAACTATTTGAAAAAGCCGCCGCCTTGCCGGGTGTACGTTCGGTGACGCTTTCCTCGTTTGCGCCAGTCAGCGACCGGGTGATCGGCATCAATCTGAGGGTTGTGGATGGTTACACCGCTCGTTCCGGAGAAGAAATGAAGGTGTTCCTGGTGGGCGTGATGCCGGGATACTTCAGAACGCTGGGCGTTAGGCTTCTGCAAGGCCGCGACTTTGTTCCTCAGGATTTTCCGAGCAAACCACAGGTATCCAGCGTACCGCGTGTGGTCATTGTTAACCGCGGGCTGGCACAGCACTACTTTGGCGACCAGGACCCCATCGGCAAACGCCTGCATACCGTTGAAGGGAACGGCACGTGGGAAATTATCGGTGTAGTCGCCGACTCGAAGTACCTGAGCCTTCGCGAAGACGCAACGGACTTTGTGTATCTTGGCATGGGCACGCCGTCCGCGGTTCGAAGTACGCTAAGCGTCCGCGCTTCGGGCAGCTTAGCTTCTTTGCGAAGCGCGCTGCCGGAACTGATTCAGTCACTCGATAGCTCGGTCCGCGTAAAGAGGATTGCCACGCTGCAGGAACGGATTGATGACTCGCTGCACGCCGACCGTCTGGTTGCCGTGCTCTGCGGAACGTTCAGCCTATTGGCGCTAACGCTGACCTGCGTCGGTTTGTACGGCGTTCTTTCCTTCAGCGTGGCGCGCAAGACCAGCGAGATCGGCATTCGCATGGCGCTTGGCGCTGAACCGGGCAACATCTTTCGTCTTTTTGTAGGCCGCGGAATGAAGCTGGTGATGGTAGGACTGGTCATCGGGCTGGCTGCCGCGCTGGTGGCAACGTCTCTGCTCAAGAGCTTGCTGTTCGGCGTGGGCCGCGGCGATCCCATCACCTACCTGGGTATCTGCTTGCTGCTGGCCCTTGCTGCGTTTGCTGCCTGCTTCCTGCCCGCGCGGCGCGCCACGCGCGTGGACCCGCTGGTCGCGCTGCGAAATGAGTAACGGCCTACAAGTGCCTTTCAGTGCGCGACACCTGCTCCAAGCGCTCGACAACACCGGTTCCCTACTTTCAATCGAGAACGCGGCCGCTCTCTGCATTGAAATCCCAAATTTCGCGAATAGGTTCCGCGCAGTGGGATACGATTGTACGTGTCCGAATTTGTAAAAAAGGAAATCCTGGTTTGGAGGTTTCTCTATGAAAGATACGGAATTCACCCGTAGCGGAATTCGTCGTCGCCGGTTTATTCAGATAGGTGTGACTGCAGCCGGCATCAGCACGCTGTCCCCGTTCGTGCCCAGGTTTTACGCGGCTGAAAACTGCAGCCCTCCCATTCCTTCCGGGCCGTTTAACGGAAGCACTTGCCCGTTTCCTATCCCATGGCTGGATAAGAACGGCAACCATAACCAATCGCCCAAGGACAACGTCGAGCTTTCCAACATCTACCATTTCAACGGCAAGATTGCCCGCTGTGCCGGCTTCACCGGCATGGGGACGGACAATCAAGGCAACCGGCTGGCCTTCGGTACGCCAACAACCGATTTCAGCTTTATGTCCGGGGAGTATTTTGCAGCACGGAAGCCGCAGCAAGGCGTCTTCTCCCACATATGACTTACCCTCTTCAAGGGACAGGCTGTCCCTGCGAACCAGATTCACGATTTTCATCCACCCATTTCTCCCGCCGGCTTGTACTGGGTCGCTTCAGTTCCGGATGGCGGTCTCACGGTTAGCCCCGATGGAAGCACCGCCACTCTCGAGATGAAGAAGGTGCCCATCATCAATCAGCCGAAGTGGCCCGCCATGGACGCAGAAACGCATGCGGCCTTCCTGGATTTCAAGCTGATATGGAAATCGACCGGCGAACCGGTCAAGTTTGAAGACGCCGCCCAGCAGTATCGATTCACCGGCCATAAAGCCACCGCCCAATTGGAAGCTTCCGTTCGAGTACCCTCGCTCCACTTCTCATGGAAATCTGATCCGCTCGCAAACTCGAGCGCGGAGTTCGCGGTAATCGGGGAAGAGGTGAATGGACGCTATTACACCAGCTAGTCGTCGCCGAAAAGGAATAGAACAGAGCGCACAAAACGAGGCCTGTTCCGGCGAAGGCGTGTTTTGCGAAAGACGATGTATTGATCGATTCGCTTTCACCGGAATGTTGACCGTCAGCAGTACAGCCCGTGTGGTTGGTCCGGTATGCTGCCCACTCGCTTTTCCACAAGTGCCTTGCATCTTTTCTGGGTCGCTGGGCCCGCTGGTCGCGTTTAGGAATGAGTAACGGCATGGCCCGAACTCTAGCTAATCGCCGATAGCCGCCCTGTCTCCGTGTTAAAGTTTCTGCATGCCGCGCAGAGTCTCACTCTTTGTGCCTTGCTTTGTTGATCAACTGCTGCCTGAGGTAGCGGTGGACACGGTGAGAGTCCTGCGGCGCGCCGGTTGTGAAGTCGATTTTCCCAAGGACCAGACATGCTGCGGACAGCCAGGCTTTAACTCCGGCTATTGGAATGACGCGCGGCCTTGCGCGGAGCGCTTTCTTCGCGTGTTCAAAGACGCCGAGACAGTCGTCTGTCCTTCCGGTTCGTGCACCACCATGGTGCGCGTGTTTTATCCCGAGTTGCTCGCTTCATCTTCTTTACACAGCGACGCCATCGCCATGGGCCAGCGCACTTTTGAGCTGTCCGAATTTCTGGTCAAGGTTCTGGGAGTGACCGACCTCGGGGCCACGTTTCCGCACACGGTGACTTACCATGCTTCCTGCCATGGCCTGCGCGAACTCAAGTTGCGCGATGAGCCGCTGCAACTTCTGCGCAAAGTGAACGGCCTCAAGCTGGTGGAGATGGCGCGCTCTGAAGAGTGTTGCGGCTTCGGTGGCACATTTGCCACCAAGTTCGGAGACATTTCCGTGGCGATGGGTACAGCCAAAGCAGAAAGCGTTGAGTCGTCAGGCGCGGACTTTGTTACTGCCATTGATCCCAGTTGTCTTATGCATGTTCAGGGAGTTTTGGGGAAGAGAAAATCCCGGCCACAGACGATTCATTTGGCGAGCATTCTGGCCAGCGGAGAAACCTCGTGAGCACACCTGCCCAACAGTTCCTACGCGACGCGGCCGTCAAGTCTGCCGATCTTGTCCATCGCGAGCTCATCCGCAAAGGCATGGACAGCTATGATGTCGCGCATATGCGTGGCCGCTCACGCTTTCAGGATTGGGAAGCCGCGCGGCGCCGCTGCCAGGAGATCAAGCGCGAAGCCATCAATCATCTCGACAAGTATCTGCTGGAGTTTGAAGAAAAGGTGATTGCGCACGGCGGCCACGTCTTCTGGGCCGAAAACTCCGAGCAGGCTTGCGCTTACGTCACCGCTCTGGCTGCGCGCCACAATGTAAAAACCGTGGTCAAGTCGAAGTCCATGGTCACTGAAGAAATCCATCTTGCTGCAGCGCTCGAGAAACTGGGCATCAAAGTCTGGGAGACCGATCTGGGCGAGTACATTGTGCAGGTGCGCAATGAGCCGCCGTATCACATTGTTACGCCGGCCATGCATCTGGACCGCAAGCAGATCGCGGAGTTGTTTCGAAAAGAGTTCAACGAGCCCGATCTCACCGACGACCCGCAGGAACTGGTGGCGGCGGCGCGGCGCAAACTGCGGAAGGCATTCTTCGCGGCCGAAATGGGAATCTCCGGCGCGAATTTTCTGGTGGCCGATAGCGGCGTGATCGCCATCAACACCAACGAGGGCAACGGGCGTCTCTCCACCAGCGTGCCCCGTATTCACGTGGCTGTAACCGGCATCGAGAAAGTGATTCCTAAACTCGAAGACCTGGCAACGCTGTGGCCGGTGCTCGCCACCTCGGGTACAGGACAACCCATCACCACGTACGGCACGCTGATCGGCGGCCCGCGACGCCCCGGAGAAGCCGATGGTCCGGAAGAGTTCCACGTGGTTCTCGTCGATAACGGCCGCAGCGGCCTTCTGGCCAACGCGGACGAGCGCGAGGTGCTGCACTGCATACGCTGCGGCGCGTGTCTCAATATATGTCCGGTGTTTCGCAACGTGGGCGGCCACACGTACGGAACAACATATCCCGGACCCATCGGCAGCGTGCTCACGCCGCACTTGCGCGGCAAGGAGTTCGATCATCTGTCGTATGCGTCGTCGCTGTGCGGGGCATGCACCAGCGTCTGTCCGGTGGGGATTAATCTTCATCATCACCTGCTGCATAACCGCCGCGATTTCGTGATTGCGCACGATACCAAAGCCAGCGAACGGATGATGTTCCGCTTGTGGCGCGCGGCCATGCTGCGTCCCCGGCTCTACGCGCTGGGTGGAGTGCTGGCGCGCCGTGCGTTGCGCATACTCTACGCGCTGGGACTGGCGGCTTCAGTGCTTGATCCCGCGCGAGCCTGGAACCGCCGCCGCGCGCCGCTGCCCATGCCGGCAAAATCATTCCGCGCCCTCTGGAGGAATGGTCTTGGCAAATGAGAATCCAGCACGCGAACGCATTCTGGAACGCATTCGCACCGGACTGCGCGTCGTTGTGCCCGACCCCCCAGCCGGGCCCATCGGCACGGGCGTCATTTTTACACCCGTGGAAAACCCGCTGGAGCGATTTCAGCAGGAAGCCAAAGCCAATCTGATGGAATGCCTGCCGGCAGGTGACGACGCATCGGGCACCGAGCACCTCAAGCAAGTTCTGGAATCGCTTTCGGATGGCGAGATTTACGTGCAAGATGATCCCGCGCTACGCCGGATGATCGAGAGCGTGCAGACCCAGCGGCCCATCCGCTGGTCAAGTCAGGGAGCGCCGCGTGAAGAGTCGCAAGCCACCGTCACGCTGGTGGACGCACTCATCGCTCAGACCGGATCCATTTTTGTGACAGCCGCGTGTGGCGGACGGGGTGCGTCGGTAGTAGCTCCGTGTCACATTGCAGTAGCGCGCGCATCGCAACTCGTCCCCGACTTGCAGACCGCGCTCAGAAGCGCCACGCAGCAGGGAAAGCTGGAGCAGAACTCATTCGCGTGCGTGATCAGTGGCAGCAGTCGCACCGCCGACATCGAGAAAATTCTGGTGCAGGGCGCGCATGGGCCGAGGAGACTCGTGGTGGTCCTGCTGACGGGCGCTTAGTGGTTTCTAAGTGTCCGGCCTACATTCGGCGAGAATGCCCCAGCCTTGTCCGCCGTTGCAGTCGAATACCTGGTTGTAATTCAGCTGGTATCCCAGCTTCTCGACGAGATAAATGCAATACCACAGCGTGGCCCGGTAGTTGTTGCATCCAAACGGCTGGCCGGCGAATTTCTGGTTCAGGGCGTTCATGTCTTCCCACGACATTTTCAAAAACCGCATGTAGTATGCGCCCGCCAGTTCGCCGGTGCGGTCGTCACCGCCGTGGCAGTGCGCGAAGATTACGGTCGCCGGGCCGGGCTTCTCCAGCCACGACCGCAACGTTTCGATGCGGTGGACCAGCGTGTCGTCCATCCAGCTATCCAGGTTGATCGCCAGCCAGTTTCTGAACGCGATGTTGGGAAATGAGCGGCCGATGGGGCATAGACTCGTGCCGTTGGTTTCCCAGAAATGAAACTCTCCCTGGTCCGGATGGTCCTGGAAATATTGGTATTCGGTCTGGACCTTGGGAATTTCGTCTGAGTTTTCCAACTGAAGCAGACTGATGTCGATGATCCGGTAGTTTTCCGGCAGCTTCACTTTTGCGGCCGTGGCGGCCTTGGCAATCGACTCTTTCAGGCCGCCATAATTGAACTGCCAGTTCGGTGTGCTGCCAGTCAGCGGCTCGGCCCCACGAAACAGAAAGTTCGAGCCGCACTGGTCAATAAAGTGGACATTGGTCACATCTACAACCGGCGCTGGCGCCGGCGCGGGTGACTGAGTCATGGCTTTCCTGCCTTTCGTTCCTGCTGCCGGTCACTCTATCACGCTACGTCAGCGGTTGCAGACGCTTCTTTTCCACGGCGGCCAGCCGCGCCTTCAGCCTCAGGATTCGCTACAGGAGCGGTTTCGTCGTGAAGACTTGACGATGCGGCGAGCCAGCAGCGCGTCCCTTCATTCTACCCGCCAAACCGCTGGAGGACTTACCCTGAGGCGATAGCGGCCAGGGCACGGGCGTTAGTTGGTCCACCGGGACTGGCAACCCGAGCACCGTAATGCCCGAAGCCGAGATCACGTAAATCGTTTGACCGGTAGAATCCAGCACCAAGGTACCCCAGGAGGTGAGTGGGAAATTGAGGATCTGCAGAGGTTCGGGAGTAAGCAGGCGGCCCCGCAGCGTACCGCTGGCTGTGTCGAAGAAATCAATGGAATCTCCAAGTGGAGACACCAGCGTCTTGCCCGTCGCGCTAAAAACGGTACCTTGGACTTGGGGTGCGTCTGGTGGCGCCAGGTCGGGATAAACGTTGACATTCAGAAAATGCAATTGACTATCAAAAAAGCCGGCAAAGATCCCGGCAGCATCAGGGAAGCCTGAAAGAGCAGCGAAGACTTTGCCATCGGGAGATATGGTTGCATCGGTCCAGAGGCCGTCTATGAAGCCCTGCGTTTTGAAGGTGTCATCGGCGCTATTCCAGACGACAACCGCTCCCAGAGTATTGTTCAGAACAGCTCCCACTACATGGCTTCCGTCCGGCGTCGCTGCGAACCTGGTGATTCCGGCGAAAAAGGGCTGTTCCTCCAGTACCGTCGACTGAAGCGTGGACAGGTCAAATTCAATGGGCCATACGGCTGTGGTTGCAATAAATGCCTTGCCTGTATTCGTGGCGACGATGTTGAGGGGCGATAACGGCAATGCAACCACGGTGTTCGGCGTTGGCGCGTCCGGGTTAAGGATTGTCAGCGTATTGTTGGCCGAGTCGGTCACGAGCATCTTGCTGCCGTCCGGTGTGAGAGTCATGGAAACGTAAGAGAGATTCGGCGCGTTGCTGGGAACGATGGGCGACTGGAACTGCAAAGTGGCTGGATTGAACACGTCAATCTCGTTGCTCTTGAGCGCAAAAATCAGCTTGCGGCGCGAATCATACAGCAGTTGCAGCAGTCCGCTGGCGGGCACAATCCGGGCGGACGGAATATAAGTCATGGCCGCACTGAGGGTTGCGCTTCCCAGAGTGCCGTTGACCCCGACGTCAACAGTTCCTGGATTGCCGGTCGGCAGAGTAAAGAATAACCCCTCCAGTGCACCAGCGTCGACGCCCTGATTAGTCGCAACATTTGTGGCATTCATCCCTCCAACCGTAATCGAGGGATGGGCGCTTAATGAGTTCTGCATCAGTCCGTATCCGAACAAACCGACGGTGGGATTGCCGATGGGCGGCGCCATGTTGGCGGTCAATGTCTCGACGGTTGTGCCGTAGGAAAACAGAAACGGCTTTACCAGGACCTCTCCGTCAGCCAATGTGTAGACGACGTCAGCCGGCCCGGGGACAGAAGAAGAGGGCGGCAGCATTACCGTGGACGACTGCACGGTCGCGGGCACACCGCCGAATGTGATGGACATCCCGGCGGGCAGAAGAGAAGTGAAGTTCAGTGGTGGGGACGAGTTCAGTGGAATCGCCGCTGGGAAGAAACCAGGAGCGATCGGGTCAACGGGCCCAGTGCGCAACTTAGTGCTGTCCACAATACTGACACCGCCGTCACTGGAGAAAAATGCTCGCTGACTGCTATCAATACACAATAAATCCGGTTCGATCTGATCCAGGAGGTACACCGTGGTCACGTGGCCAATCTCAGTAAATGCGGTGGTATCAAGCACGCTCATAAAACTACCGATGCCTGTAAGTTCCCAGAAGAGCCTGCGGGCATCCGCGCTGTATTGCATATTGACGTGCGTAAATACGCCGTCTGGCAAGGTGGCGGTACCTTGAGCAGTCAGGTTAGCGTCGTAAAAAGTAACGCTGTGGGCGAACGCAACGGCAAACTGCGTTCCGTAAAAATTAGCTGTCACATCGCGCAGATCAGGGGGCAGAGTGGTGGATGAAAAGGTGTCTGCATCGCTGTTGTAGAGATAAAGTTTGTCTGCCCCGAAGATTGCCCACTGATGGTCGGCGCTACGCTTTATGTTATCAATCTCAACCGCACCCTGAGGCAGGCTGCCGTTCAGCGTGAGCTCGGTAAATGTATCGGTGTTTGAGTCCCACTGGATCAAGTGTTCCCCGCCAAAGTCGTAATCGGTAAAGATCCCTTCGTCATTGCCGATGACCAGCACCTTGCCATTCGCCATCGCGACCGGCACCAACAGCAGAACGGTAGTACCAACGACATTGGGGTAGTTGGGCGAAAGGTGGGGCGTGGATACCAGCGTATCCTCATCAATCGTGTAAAGGGCCTGCGTGAGGGTGCCTATGACCAGCGTTTTGCCATCCGCCATTTGATCAATCCCCAGCGGCTGCGGCACGGCAACTCGTGCCCGAACAGAGAGATCGATTCCGGAAATGACCTCCACTTCATTCAAGAAAGGATTTGTAGCAAACAGTAAGTGACGCCGTTCGTCGTAGAAGCCGCGCTCCATCCCCCCGCCAACTGTCACGAACCTCCGGGAAGGCATCGGCGTTGGCGGCGGTGTCTGTTGTGGACATCCGCCCGGATTCCCAGACGATGCTGGCAAGCCCAGGCATCTAAACAGCAACGTTGCGTGGCTGCTGTGAGTGATCGGACCCGCGGAGCCACTCACGGTCAGGTCTGCTTTCCCTGTGGTGGTCGTGGCGGAGGCAGTCACCTCCACGCTCTGTGGTGCGTTAGGAGTAACAGTAAACTGTGCGGGTGAAACGGTCACGCCGGCAGGCAAGCCACCAATCACAATGCTTACCGGCCCGCTAAGGTTCTTCCCCGTCACGCTTACCGTGAGTTTCGTGGATGACCCTGTCGCCAGGTCCGGAGTGCGAGGTTGAACAGAAAGCGCAAAGTCGGACGCCGGCGCAACCGCGGGCGGGGGCACTTCCATCAAGCGTGCTCCTCCACAACCTGCCAGCGCTAAGAAAACAACGATAAGAGCAGCGAGAGCCAGAAAATGAAAGCGACAGCCTGGTTTCATAGGATGGGCCGGAGGTCTTAAGGTTCGGCGTTCGACCTCGTGTGCGCACTAGTATGCGTCAGCTCAAGCCTCGAGTCAATTGCAGTCGCCCTTACTTGCTGGCGCGCCAAGTTGTCCCTATTAATTCTAGCTCAGCGGTTGCAGACGCTTCTTTTCGACGGCGGCCAGTTGCGCCTTCAGCCGCAGGAATTCTTTTTCCTGCGTCTTGTTTCGCTTGTGGTCCTTGTACGCGAGGTTCCGCGTTTCCAGCGGGTCGGTCAGCAGGTCGTACATTTCCCACTGGTAGGGCCTGCCGGAACGATTGGCGTCGTAATACTTGGCCAGTTTGTAGCGTTCTTCGCGAATACTGACGATATGGTTCAGCGGTCCCGGATACGGTCCCTTGGGCTGGCCGGACTGGTAATCGTCGTAGGTAAAGACAACGTACTTCTGCGGCGGCTTGGCTTTCGGATCGAGCACGACATGTGAGTAGTCCACGCCTTCCCAGTCAGCGCGCGCCGATGATGGCACATCGAACAGATTCGCCAGTGTCGGCAGGAAATCCACGTGGGACACCATCGCGGGTGAAACCCGGGCCTTGGGATAGAGCTTGGGATTCGAATAGATAAGCGGCACCCGCAGCGTCTCCTCATAGAAGTTGAAATTCTTCTGGCGCAATCCGCCGTGGGCCAGGCCCATTTCGCCGTGGTCCGACGTGCGGATGATCAGCGTGTTCTCGGTCAGGCCCTGCTTATCGAGGGTGTCGAGTATCTGCACGAGATACTTGTCTGAAGACTTCATCAGATTGCCGTAGAAGTTCAGATAGGCGAGCTTGTCCTTTTTCGTCGTGAGCGCGCCGAGTCCGGCGTTGCTCATGGCCAAAAATTCTCTCTGGACGGTGGGCTTGGTCGAGAGATCTTCATCCACGGTCTTCGGCAGCCCGATGTCGCCCACGACCCACTTCTTGCTATAGCCGTTCTCAAAAGCGGTGTTCGGATAGGCAAGCACATCGTGTGGGTTGACCAGCGAAACCACCAGGGAAAACGGCTGCTGCTTTGCGGCGACGGAGTTCAGGTAGGCGAGCACGCCCTCGTCGCCGTCCTGTACCGGACCGTTGTCATTCATGAAACGCCCGTCATTGTTCGCGTCGCCCCCGCCAAACTCGGAGGGGTCCTGGTTGGCGCCGGCGTCCGGCGGGTTCCAGCGCTGGAAGCCATACTTGTCAACGTCTTCGGGCTCCCAGGTCCCATCTTGATTTTTTGGCTTGGTCAGGTGGAACTTGCCCTTGTAGGGCGTCGCGTAGCCCGCCGACGACATGACCGTTCCCAGGTTGAGCAACTGGAGCGGCAGTTCCTGCTGCGGGTATTGGTCGTCGGGCATGTTCTGCTCGAGGGTCCACTTCACGCCGTGCTGCGCTGGAAAGTAGCCAGACATAAACGTGGCCCGGCTCGGCGAACACATGCACGCGCTGCAGAACGCGCGCGGAAAAGTGAGCCCATGCTTCATCAGGCGATCGTCGCCCGGAAGGTTCTTTTTGGCCCAGCCTTTCGGAAAGTGCTGGATGGCGCGTTGCTGGTCCGTCATAAAGATGAGGACGTTCATACCTTTGAGGCTAGGTTTGGCAGGCATTGGGATTAGTCCTTCCTTCGCTGATAGCACGTCGATTTTCCGGATCCAACGGCAAGAGCTATCAGAAGCGACAGAATTCTAGCAGTGGCCTGAGTCGCAGAGTAGCTGAACTGGCGGGGAATCCATATTTGGGAATTCTGGAGGCTCGTTGGTTTCAAATGAGGAAAGACCATCAAAATCGAAGTCCGTGGTCCCCGGCTGGAACATTGCATACTGACGGGGGTGGGTATACGCTGTCGGTCGGCCGGCAAGTCAAAATGGAAACCCCGGCCAAAGCAACGATGCTCTTATTTACGATCAGGTAAGAGGACCAAATAGTTCATTCGTTTTGTGAATGGCCATAAGATTTAAATATGGGTTTGAAGGAATGAGGGAGATCAAATGAGCAAGAACCTGGTGGTTTTTGCGTTTCTGACCGCGCTGTGCTGCGCGGTAAGCCCAGCCGAAGAAAACCCACGCAATCCTCGTGTCCTGATTGTTTCAATTCCTGCTGCAGGTTCGCCGGCAAATGCGAGCGCAGAAGATGGTTCCAATCAAAACCCGTTTAGCACTATTCAGGCGGCAGTCGATGTGGCTGCACCCGGCGATACAGTTCGAGTCAAGAAGGGCGTCTATCACAACCGTAATTTTGGGGCCTCTGAGACAAACGGCCCGGCTGTGCTGATCAAAAAAGGGGGTAATGCCAAGGATGGTAATTTGACTTTGCTGGGTGAGCCCGGAGTCGTCATTGAGTATGACGGAAGCGGTGGAATTCTGGGCGCCCAAGATGTTTCCTACGTGACGATTAAAAACTTCGTGGTCAAGGGGCCTGCGGCGGGCATTAGCGAATCATTGGCTTTGCAGCACAGGCTGGATAACCCTGCCCTGTCAAAGTACAAAGGAGAAGGCATTTCGTTTCCCGGCCCCTCCCATCACATTGAAGTTTTGAACAATGTGGTCATGGACGCCTGTGGTACCGGCATTCGCGTAAACCAGGGGGACTACATCACCATTCAGGGAAACACTGTTTCCAATTCCACGGGCTGCACGGCATCGGCTTCCAGCGCGCTGGTGATTGCCCAGGCTACCAATGTGGATGATGTAGACACGGTCAAGATCACAATTCTGGGCAACAAAGTTTTCGACAACCGCAACCGCGTGCCGTTTTTTGCACCCAACGGATTCCCGCCGGGAGCCCATCCACCCTTCCCTTCCTATGGCACGGCAGAGTCCACCTACATCATTGATGGGTCCGGTATCTACCTGACCCGAAACAGCCAGTTCTATTCGCATGGCAAATTTCTCATTGCGAATAATGTGGCTTACGGAAACGGCATTAACGGCCTGGTCGTTCACTACACCGACCCTGTCATTTTGAAAAACAACACCATTGCAAATAATGGGACCGTTCCCTTGACGGCCCATCGGCAAAGAAATAGCGGGTTGACCATTAATCATTCCCAGGATATTGAAATCGTGAACAATCGTGTACAAGTGAATGTCGCTGGCGATGCGGCGATCAGGTTTTTCGGTGACGTTTCCGGGATAAACGCAAGTGGAAACCAATACGCCGGGGGTTCATCTGATCTAACGGTTGGCGTTACAAAAGTATCCAACATAAGTTTGCCAACTGAATTGCCGTAACACATTTATACTTTTGGGCGCGTTGTTTGTTTCAACATCATCGGGAATACGCTTGTAGTGATCAACTTCAGCGATGAAGGGTCCGGAACTTCTCTCGCATTCTTTATCAACGGGACACCTCGTTTGCTATACTTTTATTCTTTCCTTGAACCACGGGCGATTTTGCGGTGGGTTTCCGCCTTACTTTTGATGAGGGAAGGAAACGGAAAACCTGATCTGAAGTTGGTTCAGCGGCAGAGCTACAGCGAGACTCTGCCAGCTACCGCTTCTCTCAAAGAAATGAGAGAGCAAGAAAGAAAGGGGGGTTCATGCCGGATCAACAAATAGTGAAAAGCACCCATTTGAGGACCAGCGCCTCGCAAACCAGCCGGCTAGGACGCTGGCTCCCGTCGCATTATAGCCATCTAAACCACTGGTTGAAGACCACCATCGAGACGGCGGAGCGGAAGGCGGCTCCATTTCATCCCGTCATAAAAGAATTCCAGGCAATGATCGAATCGGACCCCGTGATGTACATGTACTTCACGCAAATGTTTCAGCAGCAGCCCGCTTTCCCTCCGCCCCCCAATAGCGGCGATGTCAAGTTGCAGAATTACCGGCAGATGCTGGTGGTGATCAATCACGTGCTCACCACCGCGCCGGAGTTTAACACCACAGGCATGGTGGGGTTCCCGATCAACGCCATCCTCGACTTCCCGATGATTACTCCGGCCGGACTCGCCGCGTTCCTGGCGCCCAAGGTGAACGCGATGTTCCGGAAGGTACTGAAGGTTTGGACCCAGTTCCTTGATTCAGAGGATTCACGCTATGTGCTCAACACTTCCAGCAGCGGCTGGCTGTCGCCAGAGGCGCTGGACGCGATCCATATGGACGAGTTCATCCACCAACCGAACAAGCCCTTCTTCGGTTTCAAGTCGTGGAACGATTTTTTCATTCGCGAGTTCAAGCCTGGAATGCGGCCTGTCGCAGAGCCTGCAAACACTAAAGCCATCGCCAACGCGTGTGAAGCCGCGCCATACGCCATCAGCACGAATGTCAAGGAATCCGACACGTTCTGGATCAAGTCTCAGCCGTATTCGCTCCAGCAGATGCTCGACGGCAAGCACGTACAGGAGTTTATTGGCGGAACGGTCTACCAGGCGTTCCTCAGCGCCGAAAGTTACCACCGGTGGCACAGCCCGGTTTCAGGCACGATCCAATCGATCCATCAGGTGGAAGGCACTTATTACGCCGAAGCCGCCGCGGAAGGATTCGATCCAGCCGGACCGAACAACTCTCAAGGATACATTGCACACGTGGCCACGCGAGCGCTCATCTTTATCGAGGCCGATGACCCGGCTATCGGGCTCGTGTGTTTGATGCCCATCGGAATGGCTGAAGTCTCGTCGTGCATCGTGACCGTTCGCGAACACCAAAAGGTGCGCAAGGGCGATCAAATCGGCTACTTTCAATTCGGTGGCTCGACGCATTGCCTGGTGTTTAGGAACGGTGTGATCTCCCAGTTCGCCGTAGGTGCTGTCCCGCAGGGACCAAACGGGTCGAACTCGGTCAATCTGAACGTCAACGCGCTGCTCGCCATTGCCAAATGAAGTAGCCGCGAAGGCACGGCCGCGGGCGAGTGAGCAGAGAAAACAATGACCAGCAGTTCTGCCAGCGGCATTTCACTGCGGCCCTTGCGGGCCGAAGACCAGGAATTGCTCTTCGTCATTTATGCCAGCACGCGTAAGGACGAAGTGGCTGCTTTTGGATGGAACGCCGCGCAGCAGGAAGCTTTTCTGCGTATGCAGTTCAACGCGCAGCGGGGAGGGTATGCCGCCACGTATCCGCAGGCCGACCATCAGATCATTTGTCTGGACGGCCAGCCGATTGGACGCATCATGGTCCATCGCGGCCCCGACCACACTCAGCTTGTGGACATTGCGCTGCTGTCCGAATACCAGGGCCGCGGAATTGGAGGGGCGCTGCTGCGGGAGCTGGCGGCGCAGTCTGACCAGACAAGCGTTCCGGTGCGGCTGCAAGTGCACAAGACCAACCCTGGCGCCCGCCGCCTGTATGAGCGGCTGGGGTTCATCCAGACGGGTGAAGATGAAATGTATTGCCAAATGGAGCGGCCGCCCATTTAGACTGCTATGTCACTCATAAGGATGAAGATGGCAAACATGGACCAGACACCGATCGCTGACCCGCTCAGCACTCTCACAAGCCAGGCCTTCGTCGAGCAGGTGCAGACCAAATTCCGGACCGGCTTCAGCGAGACGGAGACCGGGGAACTGGAACTCGTGGAAATCGTGGACCATCCCACGGTCCCCGGGATGGAATGTTTCTCTCTCTTATTTCGCGGCCCGGTTTCGCCCGTGCTCGGCCAGGGAATGCGACGGATGGAACATCCTCACCTCGGCGCGATGGAGTTGTTTATCACGCCGGTAGCGCTGGACAAGCAAGGCGCAACCTACGAAGTAGTGTTTAACCGCACTAAACCAAAATCATGAGTCAGACCGGCGAAATCTCATTTCGACCGGTGACCGAAGAGGACAATGCTCTGCTGCTCGCCCTCTATGCCAGCACACGGGCCGCGGAACTCGCCCAGGTGCCATGGAGTGACCCGCAGAAGAAGGCATTCGTCAAAATGCAATTCGATGGGCAGAAGCGCGAGTATGCCGCCAGAAATCCGCAAGCGACCCACGAAATCATTTGCGTAAAGGACCAGCCGGTGGGCCGCTTGTACCTTTCCCGCAAGGAAGACGCATTCCACATCCTGGACATTACCGTGCTGCCCGAGCATCGTGGCGCAGGCACGGGGTTGTGGGTGCTCAGGAAAATCATGGAAGACGCAGCACGGGTGGGGAAGCCCGTGACCATTTACGTGGAGAGCTTTAACCCGTCACTGCGGATGTTTGAACGTCTTGGTTTCCAGCCAGTCCAGACTGAAGGTCTTTATTCTCTGCTCAAGTTCGGCTGAGGCATAGGACCTTGTTCCAAACCCCGTCCTGAGCCAGAGCCCGGGTTGGGAACGGCGCCGCCGGCCGGAACGGTGGTATTTCCGTTGCCGGTGGCGGGAGTTCCGCCAGCAGCCGGTCCACCATGAGTGGGGCCCGGAGTCGGCGGCCCGAGCAGTACCGGCGTCCCTTTGACTCCCATGCGGTTCACGACGGCGTAATACATCTGGCCGCCCTGTGTGCCCGGAACGATGAAGAGAGAGAACATTCCCAGGGTCGCATGGTTCACAGGGTATGTGGCCTGGGTCAAAGGCTGCGCCAGCGAAGCACTGAAACTCAGCAGAAAGCTGTTCATCGGCGGCGGCACGCTGTAGGCCTGCGGCGCGGGAACAGCCAGTATGACTTTATTGGTTGCGGGGGAAGTGCTGGTATCGGTTACGGCCGTGAGCAAGAGCCAGACCGGCGAACCACCCGGCGTCTGCTGTACGGCAAACTCAGTGCCCAGGGCCTGCTGAAAAGATGCCAGACTCCAGGGTGCGTCCCCAGGTACTGTTCCCAGCCCCGTGCCCGTTCCGGGGGCGCCGGACGCTCCACCTGGTGTTTTCTCCGGCTTCGTCCCGGCGAATGCGGACACGGGCAACACGGCCCCGGCCGCCAATAAACCACTGCGTTGAAGAAATTCCCGTCTTGAAANNCGTAAAGGGAAATTAAAATTTATTCCGATCCGTGATCAATTACAAGGGGGAAAACTTTCGGTCGGGCGCAAAGCGTCTGTCGTCGAACTGGCTCATGAACATTCTACCTCATAGCAGGGCTGGCCAGAAACTGGAAAGTTAAATTCTTTTTAAATTGCGGGTTCATCGCCCGATTGGATTGTGCCGTCGGACAAGAAATAATGTTGCAGCTCCGCGGAAACAGCCTTAAGGTTCCGGGCCAACTTAGCGAGTTCCCACTTGACAAAAAACGCTAACGACCGCAAAGTTAGTACGGCCCGAAATAGTGTTCTCCCGCTGTCAAGGGTACCGAAGTGCCGCCACCCCCAAAGGTTACTTCGGTTTATGTTGCCCGCAAAATTGAAGGAGTACGTCCCTTGAAGACAAGCATCTGGCAAGATTCCTCTATCCGCCGTGTACGTGGTTCGCATGTTGTTGCCTTGGTTGCATTTGCCATTTTTCTGATCGCCGCGAGGCCGTTCCCGGCCAGCGCCGCTGATCCGGCAAAGAAGGCCACTGAGCCTGCAACTGCGCCCGCTGTGTCTGCGACCAAGTCCGTCGCCCCCGCGACCACGCCCGCTGTCAGCAAGGCCCTTCTGCGCGTAGCCAAAGCTGTACCTGCGATTAAGTCCGCGGTTGTACCGCCAACTCCTCAGACCACCACGCCTTCAGGGCCGCGGATCTGGTTGGACCAGTCCAAGCCTTTGTCCCCCACTTATGTTGGGACGAACACCGCCGGGACCCAGAGCGCAACCAAGGCGGCTTCAGGGCGTCTGCTTCCTGGGGATGGAGGCGATGGTACGCCGCCACCGCCGCCGGCCGGAATTCTCGCGGCTGGGAAAGCCACGCCTTTAGCGCTGGCCTCCGCGGACTTCAATGAAGATGGTTATGACGATCTGGCCGTGGGCTATGCCGCTCCCGGCGGCGGATTGATCGCCATTCATCGCGGTAACATCGATGCTTTTGCTCCGCAGAGCGATGCTTCTTTCCAGGCCATTGGCCGCGGAGAATTTCCTTCTCCCTTCCTGACGGACGTTCAGGTGTTTGCCGTACCGGTCACGCCGGATTTCATCGCGACAGGAATTTTTACCGCGAGTGGCCATACGGATCTGGTGATCGCGGCGCGCGGCGGAAGCGCCCTCTACCTGCTGCCCGGCGACGGCAAGGGTAATTTCGGCGCGCCGGAGAAGGTCGACCTGCCGGGCGCAGTCACCGCTCTGGCCTCGGGCCGGATGGGCGGCGGAGCCTATGAACATTTATTGGTGGGAGTTTCCGTTTCCAGCCAGCAAAGCGATCTCGTGGTTTTTAAAGGGTCCGATCTCGGACTGACCGCGGTGAAAGTTCTGGCGCTGGACGGGCCGGCGTCGAACATTTTGTTCGCTAATCTCGGCGGCGGTCCCGATGCGATTTTCCTGGCCGGAGACAAGCCGGTGATTCTGCGTTCGTCGCTGATGCAATTGGTCCCCGTGTCCGTGCCGGTTTCCGTGCGGGCCCTGGCCGTGGGAGCGTTTCTGTATGACCGCAGCGGCGGTCCGGAACTCGCGTTGCTCGGCTCGGATGGCAGTATCCAGATTGCGGCCCGCAGTGATTTTGATCCGCGCGTCTACACGAATGAGGAATTCAGCGCCATTCGCCAAGCCAAAGTGAGCCATCAGCCGCTGCCCTCTTTTGTCCCGGCGGGGTCTTTCCCCACCGGATGGCAGATTGTGGAAAGCTTCCCCGGCGTGGCGTCCATCGGTACAGGACAGACCCCTCCGTTTTTCCGTACCCGTGTCACCAACCATACCGAGGACGATGTGATGTTGCTGGACCCCGCTACCGGGCAGATGGTAGTGGTGTCGCGGCCCGATGCGCAGGCGGGAGACCAGACATTTCATGCGGGACAGTTATCGTTGCGGCCCTATGCCGGTTCTCCGGTTGCCGCCTTGCCCGCGCGCATCAATGTGGATGGCCGGCCCGGAGTGATCGCGCTCCATCAAGGCCAGGCTGCGCCTTCCGTGGTCATGCCCCTGCCCGACCCAACTTATTTTCCGAACCGTTTTGATGATATAGCGCCCCGCGGTACCGCCAGCTCTTGCCTTAATACCGGCGGCGTGGATGGGTCCGGCGATTGTACTTTGCGCGAAGCCATCATCAAGGCCAACGGCGATACCATATCGCTGCAGGCGGGAACGTACACGCTGACGCGCGGCCGGATCGCCAGTCCTGCCTACGATGCGGTGACGGGCACTTTGAACGTCAACAAGTCGGTAACCATCGTGGGCGCCGGACAAGCTACGACCATTATCACGTGGGGAACTCTCACCAGCGGCAACTCCGTGGATATGGTGATGGCCGTCAATGAGGACCTACCAGCGTCTACCGCAGCCTCGGCCAGCATCTCCAACTTGACGATCCAAAATGGAATCAACCACGGCACCCACAACAACGACGGTGACGGCGGCTGTATGGAATTCGATACCGGTACCAGCGGGAGTGCGAGTCTCACCTTAACGAACGTTACCATTCAGAACTGCGCCACCACGCAAGGCAACGGCGGCGGAATTGTCACGTTCGACTTTGTCGTGCGTCCGGGAACCGGCACGGTGACGATCTCTAATAGCACGTTTACAAATAACAGTGCTGTGGATAGCGTCTCGGGTGCGGAGGGCGGCGGGCTGGGCATCAGCGCGGGATCGCTGGTCACCATCACCAACTCCCTCGTGACGAACAATACCTCGAACCACTTAGTAAGTGGCCAGGCAGGACAAGGCGGGGGCCTGGGCCTCGACGCCAGCGGTGGGGGGACAGGCTTCGGTACCGTGACTATCCACTCGAGCACCATTTCCGGGAACTCGGCCGGTGGCTTGGGCGGCGGCATCTCGGATGTAGCGATGGGCCTTACCATTGACCAGGGGACGGTCATCAGCGGCAATCACGCCGGGCTGCAAAATATTGCCAACACTAATAACGGCGGAGGTGTGTATGTCAACACACTCACCACCGGTTGTCCCGGTTCCTGCCCCAATACTGTCTCCTTCAGTAAGATTACGATCGTCAACAACACCGCCACCGGGAATGGGGGTGGAATCTCCACCGGAAACAATAGCGGCGCCGGTCCCATGACGATGAGCTTCAGCCGGCTGGCGGGCAATACCGCCCCAAGTGGCAGCAATCTTAACAACAACAACACGACAGCCACGGTCCAGAACAACTGGTGGGGAACCAACGCCGCTTCCACCACGATCAATACGATCAACGGCGGAGTCACGACTTTCGATCCGTTCATCGTTCTCACGCACAACGGCACCGCGCAAAAGATCCGCATTAACCAAAGCTCAACCCTTACGGGTGACATGAGCAAGGACAATCACGGAAACGGAGCTGCCCTCGCCGGCAACCTCAATCAAATTGTCGGACTGCCCATCACTTTCGACGCTCCAGTTCTGGGCACGATTCCCCAGGCGCAGCCAGAAACACTGAATGCCAGCGCGCAGGCGACAGCAACGTATAACGCGGGCGGCGTAGGCGGGCTCGGCGGCGCGCATGCCACGGTGGACCAGGCAGTTGTGAACGTTAATTCCAACCTGATTGCCAGCGCCACGGAATCTAGTACCACAGCGACCATAACCACCGTCGGCGTGCACGGTTACAGCACGGGTGAGTTCGTTTCGATTTCCGGCGTGGGAGTGGGCGGCTACAACGGCAACTTCTTCCTGATTACGGTACTCAATACCACGCAATTCACGTACACAGCCACCACTTCGGGGCTGGGCAATTCGAGCGGTGGTACGGCCAACGCCGGCATTATCGTTCTGCAGCCGCCGTCGATCACCAAAGCCTTTAGTCCAACGACCATTCAGACCACGGCCGGGACAGGCACCACCGTCAGCACCATTACTTTCACCATCACGAATGGGAACGTGGTCCCGATCAACGGAAGCTTCACCGACACGCTGCCGGCGAATCTGGTGGTAGCGGCCACGCCGACCATAGTGAATAACTGCGGCGGAACGGTAACGGCGGCTGCCGGGGCAACCAGCATCGTCTACAGCAATCCATCAGGCCAGCCAACGGGCGACTGCACGATCCAGGTCAACGTGTCGAGCGCAGTAGACAACGTCTACGCCAACAGCGTCACCATCGATTCCACAGATGCCGGCAACGGCAACACCGCTGGGCCGGTGACCCTCACGGTCATTAATCCGCCGGCGATCACCAAGGTATTCGGCGTGGCCTCGATTCCGCTGAACGGCACCACCAGCCTGACTTTCACCATCAGCAGTTCCAACGTGAATCTGACACTTACCGGCGTTGCCTTTACTGACAATCTGCCTTCGGGTCTCGTCGTTGCGACACCGGGCACTCTGAACAGCACGTGCAGCGGCACAGCGACCGCGGTGGATGCATCCGGACAAGTCGCCCTGTCTAGCGCGAGCCTTACTCCGGGCGCCACCTGCACCGTCTCGGTGAACGTAACCGGCACAACCGCGGGCACCAAGAGCAACAGCGTTCAGGTCACCTCCACCAACGCCGGCAACGGCAATACTTCCAACGCCAGCCTGTTCGTAGTAGCGCCGCCGACCATCAGCAAGGCATTTGGCGTGGGCTCGATCCCGCTGAACGGGACAACCACGCTGACCTTCACCATCACCAATCCAGCAGCCAATACCACGGCGGAGAACGGAGTCGCATTCAGCGATACGCTGCAGAGCGGATTGCAGGTGGCGGCAACGCCGGGCGTGGCGAACACGTGCGGCGGCACTCCGGTTGCCACGTCGGCCAGCACCGTGATCAGCCTGACCGGTGGGACCATTACTACGCCTGGGGCTACCTGCACGCTTACGGTGAACGTGACGGGAACGCAGGCCGGGACGGTGTCCAATACGACCAGTCCGGTGAGTTCGACCAACGGTAGTGCTGGTGTGGCCAGCAACACCGCAACTCTTACCGTAGTAGCGCCGCCAACGATCTCCAAGGCATTTGGCGTGGCCTCGATTCCGCTGAATGGGACGACCACGCTGACCTTTACCATCACCAATCCGGCAGCCAACACGACGGCGGAAAACGGAATCGCGTTCAGCGATACGCTGACCAACGGGCTGCAAGTGGGGAGCACGCCGGGTGTAACCAATACCTGCGGAGGAACAGTAACCGCTGTCGCGGCTTCCACCAGCATCACTCTGAGCAGCGGAACCATCGCGACCCCTGGCAACACGTGCACGATCTCGGTGAACGTGAAGGGGACAGTGGCGGGGACGGTATCGAACACAACAGGCACGGTGAGCTCGACGAACGGCGGCACCGGCGCCACCAGCAACACAGCCACGCTTCTGGTGGTTGCTCCCGTGACGATCTCCAAGTCGTTCACGCCGACCAACATTGCACTGAATGCCAACAGCACACTGAGCTTCACCATCACCAACCCGAGCACGGTGAGTGCTCAGAGCGGAATAGCGTTTACTGACACATTGCCTGCGGGCGTGGTCGTGGCGGCGACACCGAACATAACCGGTTCCTGCGGCGGCGGCACCATCACGGCGACAGCGGGTAGCGGCAGCATCAGTCTCTCAGGCGGGACATTGACGGTGTCACCAGCAGCCGGATCAAATTGCACTTTCTCGGTCGACGTGACCGGGACCACGGCGGGCGTCAAGAGCAACACCACGGGCGCCATCAGTTCCACGGAAGGCGGCACCGGCGTAGCCAGCAACACGGCGACCCTCACGGTGATTGCACCACCGACCATCAGCAAAGCCTTTGCGCCAGCCAGCGTTCCGTTGAATGGCGCCAGCACGCTGAGCTTTACCATCGTGAATCCCAACACAACCAGTGGATTGGCCGGAGTAGCGTTTACTGACAATCTGCCGGCGGGCCTGGTAGTGGCCACGCCCAACGGATTGACCGGCACTTGCGGCGGCACGATCACGGCAACAGCGGGGAGCAGCACCATCACCCTGTCCAGCGGAACGCTCGCGGCGTCACCGGCGGCCGGATCATCCTGCACTTTTTCGGTGAACGTGACCGGGACCAGTGCGGGGAGCAAGAGCAACACGACGGGCGCCATCACTTCGACGGAAGGTGGAACCGGCACCACGAGTAATACGGCGATCTTGACCGTAGTAGCGCCTCCGACCATCAGCAAGGCCTTCGGTGCGGCCAACATTCCGCTGAATGGAACGACGACGCTGACGTTTACCATCACCAATCCCGCAGCCAACACGACGGCGGAGAACGGAATCGCGTTCAGCGATACGCTGACCAACGGTCTGCAAGTGGGGAGCACACCGGGCGTGACTAACAGCTGCGGTGGCACGGTGACCGCCGTTGCAGCGTCGACCAGCATCAGTCTGTCCAGCGGAACTATCACTACTCCGGGCACGACCTGCACGATCGTGGTGAACGTGACCGGAACGGTATCTGGAATTGTGTCAAACACCACCGGCACAGTGAGTTCCACGAACGGCGGCACCGGCGCGACCAGCAACACGGCCACGCTGACCGTCGCCACGCCGCCGAGCATCAGCAAGGTCTTCGGAGCAGCAACGATTCCGTTGAGCGGAAGCACATCGCTGACCTTTACCATCACCAACCCGAACTCGGGTATTGCGCTGACCGGGCTGGCGTTTACTGACAATTTGCCCGCGGGGCTGGTAGTGGCCACGCCCAACGGTCTGGTCAACAGCGGTTGCGGCGGCACAGCGACAGCGGTTGCCGGGTCTGGCAGCGTGAGCTTGTCAGCGGGGACGCTGGCATCCAGCGGTTCATGCACGATTGTGGTGAATGTAACCGGCACTACGTCCGGAGTTAAGAACAACGTGAGCGGTGCTGTGAACTCGACGGAAGGCGGCCCAGGAAATACGGCGAGCGCCAGCGTCACGGTAGTAGCGCCGCCGACAGTGAGCAAGGCATTCGGGGCGGCGACGATTCCGCTGAACGGAACGACCAGCCTGACATTGACGATTGCCAACCCCAACACGACGGTTTCTCTCACGGGCATAGCGGTCACCGACAATCTGCCGGCAGGGCTGGTAGTGGCCACGCCGAACGGTCAGGGCGGCACCTGCACCGGGACGATTACAGACGTAGCGGGATCCAGCAGCGTAAGCCTGACGGGCGGTTCGCTGGGCACGAGCGGGACCTGCACTATCACGTTGAACGTGACGGGGACCACAGCGGGAGTCAAGAACAACACCACCGGTACGCCGAGTTCGAATGAAGGCGGAACAGGCGTTGTCAGCAACACGGCCACGGTCACGGTAGTAGCACCGGTAACGATCACCAAGGCGTTTGGCGCGGCGAACATTGCGCTGAACGGATCGACCAGTCTGACACTGACGCTCACCAACCCCAGCACGACGGTTACACAGAACGCCATTGCGGTTACGGACACCCTGCCTGCGGGCCTGGTGGTAGCCACGCCGAACGGTCTGGGCGGCACCTGCACGGGGACCATTACGGCAGTAGCGGGATCAGGCAGCGTAAGCCTGACCGGCGGCTCACTCGCGGCCAGCGCCAGCTGCACGATCATAGTGAACGTGACAGGCACGACCTCGGGAGCGAAGAACAACACCACGGGAGCGCCCAGCTCCACCGAAGGCGGCACAGGCGTAGCCAGCAACACAGCGACGGTGACCGTAGCTTCACCGCCGTCGATCAGCAAGGCCTTCGGCGCGGCGACGATTCCGTTGAATGGCAGCACTACGCTGACGTTCACCATCACCAATCCGAACAGCAACGTTGCGCTGACGGGAATCGCGTTTACTGACAATCTGCCTGGAGGGCTGACCGTGGCCACACCTAACGGTCTGGTCAATACCGGTTGCGGCGGCACGCCGACAGCGACTGCTGGTTCCAGCAGCGTGAGCTTGTCGGCGGGAACTCTCGCAACGAGCGGTTCCTGCACGATCGTGGTGAACGTTACCGGTACAACGGCGGGGGTTAAGAACAACGTCACCACTGCAGTGACCTCGACGGAAGGCGGTCCGGGTAACACGGCCAGCGCCAACGTCACGGTAGTGTCGCCGCCAGGGTTCAGCAAAGCATTTGGCGCGACGAGCATTCCTCTGAATGGCTCGACCACACTGGTGTTCACCATTCAGAACGCCAACCCGACTACCACTGAGACTGGAATAACGTTTACCGATACGCTGCCTGCGGGTCTGGTGGTAGGGGCCAATGGCCCAATCACCTGCACCGGCGCTGGAGCGCTCGGCGGAACGGTAACGGCAACTACGGGCACCAACACGATCAGCTTGTCCGGGTTGGGGCTGCTCAGTCTGGCGCAATGCACGATCACCGTGAATGTGAACGGCACCGTCGCAGGCACCAAAAACAACATAAGCGGCGCCATCAGCTCGAACGAAGGCGGAACAGGCACAACAGCAACGGCCAGCATGGACGTTGTAGCGCCGCCGACCATCAGCAAGGCGTTTGGTGCGGTGAACATTTCGCTGAATGCGTCGACTTCGCTGACCTTCACGATCACGAACCCAGCGGCCAACGCAGTGGTGGAGACGGGAGTCGCGTTTACTGACCCTCTGCCGGCAGGGCTGGTTGTGGCGACGCCGAACGGATTAGTCAACACCTGCGGCGGAACACCTACAGCCGTAGCGGGATCGGGCAGTGTAACTCTGACGAGCGGGACGATAGCGGTCAACAGTACGTGCACGATCACCATCAACGTAACGGGCACGACCTCGGGAACCAAGAGCAACACCACGGGCGCGGTCAGTTCGACCAATGGTGGAACGGGCGCAACCAGCAACACGGCGACGGTGACGGTAGCCGCTCCGCCGACGATTACCAAGGCGTTCGGCGCGGCGTCGATTCCGTTGAACGGAAGCACGTCGCTGACTTTCACCATCGCCAACCCGAACGCGGCCGTTGCGTTGAGCGGGATTGCGTTTACTGACACTCTGCCGGCGGGTCTGGTAGTGGCCACGCCCAACGCGCTGGTCAACACCGGTTGCGGCGGGACGGCGACAGCGGTTGCCGGCACCGGCAGCGTGAGCTTGTCGGCGGGAACGCTGGCGGCCAATGCTTCATGCACGATCACAGTCAACGTGACGGGTACGACGGCGGGGGTGAAGAGCAACAGCGTCCAGGTGACATCGACCGAAGGCGGAACGGGCAACACCTCCAACGCCAGCATCACGGTGGTAGCGGCGCCGGTGATCATCAAGGCGTTCGGAGCAGCCAGCATTCCGCTGAGCGGCACGACCACACTGCAGTTCACGATTCAGAACAACAACACCACGACCACGCTTACCGGTGTTGGATTCGGTGACACGTTGCCGGGCGGGCTGGTGATTTCCACACCCAATGGCCTGACCGGGAATACATGCGGCGCGACGCCCACGGCGGTGGCCGGAAGCAACAGCGTCAGTCTGGCCGGCGGATCGATCGCGGCGAGCAGCACGTGTACGTTCACCATCAACGTGACGGGTACAGCGGCGGGCACGCAGAACAACACCACGGGCAACGTGACCTCAACCGAAGGCGGAACCGGCGGAACGGCGTCAGCCTCGATTGACGTGGTAGCGCCGCCGTCGATTGCCAAGGCGTTTGGTGCGGCGAACATTCCGGTCAACGGGACGACCACGCTTACCTTCACCATTACCAATCCGGCGGGCACCGCGGTGACGCAAACCGGCGTAGCATTCACGGACACGCTACCGGCCAACATCGTAGTGGCCACGCCGAACGGGTTGAGCAACACCTGCGGCGGAACGGCGACAGCGGTAGCTGGGTCGGGCAGCATCACGCTGACCGGCGGCAGCATCGCCGCTGGCAGTAACTGCACGGTCGTAGTGAACGTGACGGGTACGGCGGCGGGCAACTCCACCAACGTTACCGGCAACGTGAGTTCGACCAATGGCGGCACGGGGAACACGGCGACGGCGAACCTGATCGTGGCGGCGCCGCCGGCCATCACCAAGAGCTTCGGCGTGGCGGCGATTCCGCTGGGCGGAAGCACGTCGCTGACCTTCAGCATCAATAACCCGAACGCGAGCATTGGCCTGACGGGGATTGCCTTTACCGACAACTTGCCGGCAGGTCTGGTGGTGGCTTCGCCCAACGCTTTGACCAGCACCTGCGGTGGCACAGCTACGGCGGTGGCCGGCTCAGGTGCGGTGACGCTCTCCGGAGGCACAACGGCGGCCAGCGCTTCCTGCACGATCACAGTGAACGTGACCGGCACGACGGCGGGCGTGAAAAACAACAGCACGCAGGTCACGTCGACGGAAGGTGGAACGGGCAACACGACCAACGCCAGCATCACCGTGGTGTCGCCGCCGGTCATTATCAAGCAGTTCGGCGCCGCCAGCATTTCGCTGAATGGCACGACGACTCTGCAGTTCACGATTCAGAACAACAACACCACGACCACGCTGACCGGAGTCGGGTTCGGTGACACGCTGCCGGCAGGGCTGGTAGTGGCCACGCCGAACGGGTTGACGGGGAATACCTGCAGTACAACGCCGACGGCGGTGGCGGGCAGCAATAGCATCAGCCTGTCGGGAACGAGCCTGGCGGCCAGCACCTCGTGCACGTTCTTTGTCAACGTGACGGGTACGACGGCGGGCACCAAGACCAATGTCACCGGGAACGTGACGTCGACTGAAGGCGGAACAGGCGGAACGGCGACGGCCTCGATTGATGTGGTAGCGCCGCCGTCGATCCAGAAGGCCTTTGGAGCAGCGGCGATTCCGTTGAACGGCACGACGTCGCTGACCTTCACCATCACCAACCCGGCAAGCAATGGGGTAGCCGAGGCGGGCGTAGCGTTTACTGACAACCTGCCGGCGGGTTTGGTAGTAGCGACGCCGAACGGTTTGACCAACACCTGCGGCGGCACCGCGACGGCAGTGGCCGGGTCGGGCAGCGTTACGCTGACCGGCGGAACGATCGCGGTCAACAGCACCTGCACGATCACAGTGAATGTGACGGGCACGGCTTCGGGGAACTTCACCAACAGCACAGGTAATGTGAGTTCGACCAACGGCGGGACGGGCAACACGGCGACCGCTAATCTCAGCGTAGCCACGCCGCCGACCATCACGAAATCCTTTGGCGCGGCCAGCATTCCGCTGAACGGGTCGACTTCGCTGACCTTCACCATTACTAATCCAGCGGCCAACACCATCCCGCTGACGGGCGTGGCGTTTACTGACACTCTGCCCGCGGGACTGGTTGTGGCCACACCGAACGGGTTAACCAGCACGTGCGGCGGAACCGCTACGGCGACAGCCGGCTCCGGCTCGGTGAGCCTGTCGGCCGGAACTCTGGCCGTCAACACCAGTTGCACGTTGTCGGTAAACGTTACCGGCACCGTCGCGGGTGCGAAGAACAACAGCGTACAGGTAACGTCGACAGAAGGCGGTCCAGGAAATACGTCGAACGCGAGCATCACGGTGGTAGCGCCGCCGGTGCTGATCAAGGCGTTTGGCGCGGCCAGCATTCCATTGAATGGAACGACGACGCTGCAGTTCACGATTCAGAACAACAACACGACGACTACGCTGACCGGGATCGGCTTCGGTGACACACTGCCGGCGGGTCTGGTGGTGGCTACGCCGAACGGGTTGGCGGGAAACACGTGCAGTACGACGCCGACAGCTGTAGCGGGCAGCAATAGCGAG
>PLJN01000019.1 GCA_003140235.1 Acidobacteriaceae bacterium | reverse complement strand
ACCGACGGCGGACGGACATGGAACCAACTCACCAAGGGCCTGCCGGAAGGAATTGTTCAAGCCAACGTCACTATTTCCCAAAGCAATCATAACCGGCTTTATTCGGCGGTCGCGAGCAAGACCGCGGTTGCTATCTATCGTTCAGACGACGCGGGCGCAAGCTGGTCACAGGCCACGACCGATTCTCGCCCGGCGGGACGAATCGGCGGCGGCGACCTTCCTGTTCCGCGAGTTGATCCCAAGAATCCAGACGTACTCTACGTCACCAGCACCGTCACATGGAAATCCACCGACGGCGGCAAGACGTGGACCGGTTTCCGCGGAGCTCCAGGCGGTGACGATTACCAGAACGCCTGGATCAATCCTGACAATCCGAACATTATTCTGCTGGCTAGCGATCAGGGCGCGATCGTCACCGTGAATGGCGGCGAGACCTGGAGTTCCTGGTACAACCAGCCAACGGCGCAGATGTATCATGTGAACGCCGATAACGCATTTCCCTACCGTCTATGCAGCGGCCAGCAGGAAAGCGGCTCAGCCTGCATCTCCAGCCGCGGCGATGATGGCCAGGTCACCATCCGCGAGTGGCATCCGGTGTCCGCTGAAGAATACGGATATGTCGTGCCTGACCCGCTCGACCCCGATACCGTTTACGGCGGCAAGCTCACCCGGTACAACCGCCGCACCGGGCAAGCGCAGAACATCATGCCCAAGCCGTTTCGTTCGCAGGATTTCCGCGTGTTGCGCACGCAACCGATTGTTGTTTCTCCCATTAAGCCGCACGTGCTCTATTTTGCCGCCAACAATCTGTGGAAGACCACGGACGGCGGGCGAAGCTGGTTGCAAATCAGTCCCGACCTGACGCGCAAAACTTTTGCCGTTCCGGCCACGGTGGGCAAATACCGCACCGAGCAAACCGCCCAGGCCACACAGCGCGGCGTGATTTACGCGGTTGCACCGTCGCCGCTGGACATCAATCGCATATGGGCCGGCACCGATGATGGCCTGGTGCATCTCACCATCGACGGCGGCATCCACTGGACCAACGTCACACCGCCCAGCCTGACGCCGTTCCAGAAAGTCGCCATCCTCGAAGCCAGCCACACAGACGTGAAGGTCGCATACGCGGCCATCAACACGTTGCGCCTGGATGACATGCATCCGCACATTCTTCGCACACGCGATTCGGGTAAGACTTGGGTCGAGATCACGAACGGTATTCCCAGCAACGAGGTCGTTGACGTAGTACGCGAAGATCCCAAGCGCAAAGGGCTGCTCTTTGCCGGGACTGAGCGTTCGGTGTTCGTTTCATTCGATGATGGCGACCACTGGCAGTCTTTGCGGCTGAACATGCCAGCCAGTTCGGTGCGCGATCTGATCATTAAGAATGATGACCTGGTCGCAGCCACCCACGGCCGCGGCTTCTGGATTCTCGACAACATCACACCGCTGCGACAACTTGATACCAAGACCACGTCGGCGGCAGCAGTTTTGTTTAAACCACAGACCGCGATTCGCGTCCGGTGGGACATGAACCCGGACACTCCGCTGCCCCCGGACTTCCCTGCTGGTGAAAACCCGCCGGACGGCGCGATCATCGACTACTACCTNNTTCCGGCTCCGCAGGAATGCATCGCTTCCTTTGGGACATGCATTATGCGCAGGTGCCCGGTATCAAACCGGGTTATCCCATCGCGGCGGTGCCTCACAACACCGCGCCCCAGGCCACTTCACCTTGGGTCATGCCAGGACAGTACACCGCGGTACTGACCGCCGGCGGCAAGAGCTATTCCCAGTCGTTCACCGTGCAGATGGATCCGCGGGTCAAAACTCCGGTAGCCGGATTGGCCCAGCAGTCCAGACTTTCGCGGCAGTTGTACAGACATCTTCTAACGGTCTCGCCGGCCTTTGACCGAATCGTCTCTCTGCGCGACAAGATCAAAGAGCTTCAAGGACAAGCCAAAGGTGACACGCTGACGGCACTCAACACCTTCGACCAGAAGTTGCAGGCACTCGCCGGCACAGCCGCACGAAGACCTGGACCAGCCAATGAGCCGCCTAGCCTTGGCGTTCTCCGCACGCGCCTGCTGACCCTCATGAGCGTGCTGCAAGATGCCGACGAAGCGCCGACCGCCCAAGCCACCAGCGCGGTCACCGAACTCGAGCAACAATTGCCGCCGGTGATGCAGCGCTGGCAGACAATCCAGACGCAGGATATTCCGGCGCTGAATGCACAGTTACGGCAAGCAGGACTACCGGAACTGAAACTGGAGTCGAATCCGCCCGAGCAGGAAGGCGAAGGCAACGAGGAGTAGGCCAATTGACAGCAGCAATCCGCCTCAGTAAGCTCGGCTGGAGGCGGATTCCGTCATGAAATTATTCTTCTCGGCAGGTCTCGTGCTGTTGTCGTCGTGCTCCCTGCTTGCACAGAACCAGCACCAAGCTGGTCCCGATGAAAAGCTGGGTACGGTTTCGTTCTCCATTTCTTGTGCCGCCGCATCACAGAAGCCGTTCGAGCGGGGCGTCGCTTTGCTCCACTCCTTTGAGTATGAAGAAGCCGACCAGCAGTTCCAGCACATAGCAGCGAGTGATCCGCAATGCGCCATGGCCTATTGGGGCCAGGCGATGAGCCTGTATCACCAGCTCTGGAGCCGTCCGGATAATCCTGACCTGTTACGGGACCGCGAACTTGTGCAGCGCGCTGCGCAGGCCAGGGCCAAGACGCAGCGCGAGCGTGACTACATCGACGCTATCAGCGCTTTCTATCGTGACTCTGACACCAGGGACCACGACGCGCGCGCGAAGGCATATTCGGACGCCATGGGAAAGCTCTACCATCGTTACCCCAAAGACCACGAGGCCGGTGCTTTTTATGCGCTCTCACTTCTGGGGACGAGTTCTCCCGACGATTTGTCCGGCGAAAAGAAGACGATCGCAATTTTGCAACGCCTGCTGGATGAAGAGCCAAACCATCCGGGAATTGCTCACTACCTGATCCATGCGTGTGACAATCCGGAGTTCGCGCAAACCGGGCTTGCTGCCGCCCGGCAGTACGCAGGCATAGCTGCGTCGTCCCCCCACGCCGTGCACATGCCGTCCCACATCTTTACGCGGCTGGGATTGTGGCAGGATGACATCAATTCAAATCTGGCGGCACTGGAAGCAGCCAGGCAGCAGGCTGCCCGGCATACGCATGTGGGTCATCACGAACTTCACTCCATGGACTTTCTGGAGTACGCCTATCTTCAGCTCGGCGAAAGCGGCAAGGCCAAAGCAATTGTCATGGGTGTTTCTGGCGTGCACAAACAGGATATGTCCGAAGACCTGCAGGATTACTACAACTCTTTTCCGCTTCACGCGGCCGCTCTTTACGCATTGGAGACCCGCCAGTGGAAAGACGCGTTGGTACTGCAAGCGCCTGCCGATATCGCACCCTACAGCCAGGCCATTACATACTGGGCGCGTGCCGTGGCTGCCGGGCATCTTCACGATGCCGCTTCCGCGCGCGCAACGCTGGACCGGTACAACGCGCTGGTTGAAGCTACGCGAAAATCCAGCAAGCCTTACATTGCCGGCAGCATGAACACCGACCACGACGAAGCTGAAGCCTGGACTGATTTCGCCGAAGGCAAAAGTGCTGACGCTTTGCGTCTTTTGCGCGCGGTGGCCGACAAACAAGACAAGGTCGGAAAACGTGAAGTCGAACTGCCCGCCCGCGAAATGCTCGCCGACATGCTGATGGAGTTGGGCCGTCCGCAGGAAGCGCTGGTTGAATACGCGAAATCACTGCACACTGACCCAAACCGCTTCAACGGTCTCTACGGCGCGGCCCGCGCCGCCGAGACGGCGCATGAGCCGAAAAAGGCCGCTACCTACTACGTTCAGTTGCTGAAGAATTGTGACGGGCCGGATGCTGATCGTCCGGAGTTGGCCCAAGCCAGGATTCTGGTAGCAAAGAACTGAGCACCATCAGAGGGAGAGCTTGCTGAAGTCTGCATTCTGGGCAGCAGCTTCTCCTGCGGCAATCAGTCGATTCACCGAGCCAGGAAGATATCCAGCCAGGGGCGCCGGTGTTTTAATCAGCGCGTTGGTATGGGAAAGCGCGAATAGATATTGACGCGGATACAATCGCGCCGCCTGGTGGTGCGCCGGAGTAACACCGGCGCCGCTTAACAGAGCACTCCATTCCCACACGTCAGACGCAATCACAAAATTCGCTCCCATTTGCCGGCACACGACGGACGGCAAAACGCACGAACTGCCTCCATCTTCAAGACGGTCTCCATTCAAAGACTTGGGACGGCGCAAGACGCGGATAGCACAACTGGCGCTGATCGCTTCAGCCAGATTCCCTGACTTGAGTATTACGGTTTTCCGACCCGGTACGGTACTCGCTATCGCCGCGAATGGAAGTTGCAGGTCCTCGAAATTTGTCGGAAGCCATTTTGCGCAAAACCGCTCCAGACGTTTGGCGTTCAACAGGCTAGGCCAGAAAACCTCGCGCGCCATCTTTTCGATGTCCAACCATTGGAATCCGGCGGCCAGAGCAGCGCCGACAAGACTGCCAACGCTCGTCCCGGCAATGATCGCCGGCTGAATACCAGCTTTCCCGAGCGCCTTGATTACACCAATGTGGGCAATTCCGCGGACCGATCCGCCACTCAAAGCCAGGCCGATCTTGTGGCCGCGAACTTCATTCTGCGCAAGCATAGGTTCAATCTTACTCATTTTTCCCATCGCTTCCTTCGGGCTACTTCTACCTCAACGCCGGCCGTTGCCGACTGCCCCTTGGCAATGGTCAGCGACTTCCACTCCGCTCCACGAAAGTGTTTCGCTAATAAAACAATCTGGCCGCCGTGATACGCGTAATGCGTTACCTGACGATTCACCGCTTGCAGCACCGTATACTCCTGGCCCCGTATCCGGACTGTCCGCGTCAGATCATCGTCATGCAATGGGTCAACCGCATGAAAGACGCACTGCCATCCCGCTTCCCACCAGCCCCTGATCTGTTCGGGCGTGGTGGTTAAGTCAAGGACGAACTCCTGGTCGCGATTGCGGTCGGGCTTTTCTCCATCGCTCGTCAGGAAATCCGTCCAGCGCGAACGCATGTTGCCGGCCATGTGTTTCACGATTGCGCCAACGCTGTTGGACTCGGAGTCGATTGCACGCAGCCATTCGTCGGCTTGTAGTTGGGCAAACGCGCCTTCGGCCAGACGTTGGTATTCTCGGAAACTGCGCCGTGCTTCGTCTAGATAAGATGGATTGCTCATTTTCTACAACGACCCTTTATTGAGCTGCGATTGAGACGCGGCAGTGCCGCGTCTCTACGTCGAGATTCTTCATCTCACTGGCGTCATATTAAGAATTGCGGTGGATACTGGATCGAGCACCGACTTCAGCTCGGCCGTACCAGACAATGTTCCGAACGCTCGACCGCCGTCTCCACCCAGCCGTGAAGTGCAGAACGCTTCGGCTGCCGCGCTTGAGCTGTGACGAACCAGCAACGAAGCTTGCAATGCCAACGCGATTTTCTCCGCCAGTCGCCGGGCCTGGCCTTCTGCTTCGCCTGCACCGTTGCCGGACTGCTTCACCTGCTTGCCAAGCGTCGTTTCGAGATCGGCGACGCAACTGTCCAAAAACCGATTGGCGCCAGCCGTCAGCTTCAGTTCGTGTATGAGAGCTTCAAGGGTCGCTGGATCTTTTGTAATCGCCCGCAGAATATCCAGACAAATTACATTGCCGGAGCCTTCCCAAATGGAATACAGCGGCGCCTCGCGGTACAGACGGGGCATGATCGATTCCTCAACGTAGCCGTTGCCGCCCAGACACTCCAGGGCTTCCGCTACCTGCATGGGAGCACGCTTGCACAGCCAGTACTTGGAAATTGCGGTGGCGATGCGGCCAAAGGCGCGTTCGCGGTCGTCGGACTCACGGGCATCGAACGAGTGCGCCAGCCGGACCATGAGCAGAGTCGCCGCTTCGGATTCGAGCGTCAGATCAGCCAGCACATTGCGCATGAGCGGCTGGTCAATCAGCAGTTTACCGAAAACTTTGCGATGGCCAGCATGATGGACGGCCTGGACCAATGCCTGACGCATCAGCGCTACGGCGGCAATCGCGCAGTCCAAACGCGTGTGATGGACCATTTCTATGATGGTGTTGATGCCGCGTCCTTTTTCGCCGACGAGTTGCGCCCATGCCCCGACAAACTCCACTTCACTCGACGCATTGGAGCGGTTGCCCAGCTTGTCCTTCAAGCGTTGAATGTAGAACTTGTTACGCTCACCAGACGGCGTCCATCGCGGCAGAAGAAAACAGGAAAGGCCTTTAGGCGCTTGCGCCAGAATCAGAAATGCATCGCACATGGGCGCGGAGCAAAACCACTTATGTCCGGTGATCAGGTAATCGCGCGAACCGCCGATCTGTTCGGCGCGGGTGGTGTTGGCCCGCACGTCCGAGCCGCCCTGTTTCTCGGTCATCCCCATGCCCAACAGCACGCCGGACTTTTCATGCGCGGGCCTGAACCGCGAGTCGTAACTTGAAGAAAGTATCTTTGGCTCCCATTCGCGGGCCAGATCGGGCTCAACCCGCAGCGCGGCGACTCCGGAAAACGTCATGGAGATAGGACACGTATGCCCGGCCTCATTCTGCGCGGTCATCATGAGCAGCACCGCGCGAGCTACGTGTGCGGCCGGTCTCTTCTCAATCCAAGGCAGATTGTGGACATGATGCCCCACTGAAGTTTGCATCAGTTTGTGCCAGGTGGGATGAAACACGACTTCGTCACGCCGATTCCCTGCACGGTCATGCGTGTGAAGAACCGGCTTATTCTCGTTGGCGTCAAATCCCCAGCGTTGGACTTCTTCCGTCCCCAGCAGACGGCCCAACTCGCTGATTTGCTGCTCTGCCCAAGCCGCGCCTTCGCGCTTGATGGCGTTCACCAATGTGGTGTCCGTTAGAAAGAGGTTATAATCGGTGAGCGGCGTCGGCTGATTGACGACTTCCTGCGTCTCGTTCCCGGCTGTTGGTGTGAGTCGATCCACGGTTCAATTATCTGCGGTCCCGCAAAGTGATACAAGCAGGGCGATTGAATCTAGGAAACGAATTCCCTGCTGGACGGTAACCGTACCGAGTTCGAACGAGGAGGATACCAGTGCTGTTTTGACGCAAACATCCAGCTTCAACAGAAAACTTCCGGGCTTCTGCGCGCGGCCCTGCACCTCAATCTTAACCGCTCCTTTGGGAGGGATATTCTGCCTGAAGACGTAGCTTCGGATCGGGGCGAGCATGTTTGGCTCGGACGATTTGAACGGCGGGCTGGTTTTCAGGATCGAGATGTCTTCAACAAAGTGCGTGTCGATATCAAGGCCGTGAAGTAGCTGCGGGGGGTAGCTTTAGCGTCAAAGAACTTTCCTCGCCTCATTGCGCTCCGATACGAATAGCACAAACGCCAATGCTTCACTCGTAGCGAATCGCCCGCAGCGGGTCCACTTTGATGGCCCGCCGCGCGGGAACATAAATCGCGCACACCGCTGTCACCAGCATCAGGACCGCAACTCGGACTTCTCTAAACATGTTTCTCATTCAAATCATCCGCCCGTAACAAAGCACACATCTATGAGACGAGGCGCTTTCGACAACGAAAGCGCCTCGCATAGACCAACGTAGTGGTGATCGCATCCGCGTCAACGCGGCGTCAAATTGATTTCAGCAGAGTCAGCCAGCGCTGCCACGCTTCATCATGGGCTTTCTTGTTGGCTTCATTCTTGGCGGGGTCCTGAGTCGGATCCATTCCAGCGCGCATAAAGCCGTGCCCTGCGCCTTCGTACGTTACGGGATCATACTTCTTACCCGCGGCCTTCATGGCCTCCGTGGCAGCTGGTATCGTCGCGTCGACGCGCGCGTCATTCCCGCCATAAAAACCATAGACAGGAGCGGTGATGCTCGCCACATCTTTAGGTGTCACCGGAGCAGTTGCGGAGTCGCTGGGCGGCGTACCGTAAAAAACAAATGCCGCGCGCAGGTCCTTGCGATTGGTGGCAAAGCGGAATGTCTGGCTGCCTCCCCAGCAGAAGCCGCCAACAACCAGTTTGCCGTTGGATGCGGGAAGCTTTTTCACGTAATCAGCTGCCGCGTTCAAATCGGCAGTCACCATGTTCGGATCAAGTCCGGAAACCGCTTTCATGGCGTCCTGCTGCGTGGCGAATCCGGGAGTGCCTTGACTGTCTTTGCCTGTACCCGAGAGCAGGTCCGGCGCAATGGCGATATAACCATGAGCGGCTAGGTCATCGGCAACGCTGCGCGCCCAGTCCGTGAGACCAAAAATCTCATGAATCACAAGGACCGCGGTCGCTTTCGTTTTCACTTCAGGATAGACAATGAACGCGTGTACCGTTCGGCCATCGTGCTTAATGTCGACCCATTCCTGATGTCGCGGTGATTTCTCAAGTGTTTGTTTTGCCCAATCCTGAGCGCAGGCGGGCAGGCAGAACAACAATGCGGTGATGGCAATAGCAATTCGTTTCATAGCACGATGAGTTTACTCAAAGAGGCCATTCGGAAACAAACAGTACCGTGAACCAAAACGGGGCAAACCTTACTGCTGATAGGTGCCGGTCTTTCCGCTCCCCCGATGACGGCGACGACGCGCGATGTCGGCGATCTTCCTATCTTTCCTTCTGCGCTTCAAGCACCCGGACAAGCCCGGCTCGCGCTGCTGCGTTTTGCTTGTCCAGGCGCAGGACCAACCGGTATTCGTAGCGGGCAGTCACGTAGTCGCCATGGCCCGCGGCGGCATCGGCCCGCCGCACAAGGTCGGGTACGTCACTGCGCTTGAATCCGTCGGCATTGACTGCGGTGTCAGGCTCGGAATCCGCAAACAAACGATCGCGCCGGCGGAGTTTCGCGCTGGCATCCACTGGCTCCCGGTTCGCTCTGTCGGCGCCGTAATTTGGGAGCGACGAATCTCTTGTCGCTGCGCCAGCTCCGGTAGCGCTTACCGGCTTGAGCTTCGCGGTATTCGCTGGACCGGACACTGCTGGCTGTACCGCCGCGGACTGCACTGGCGACGCCTTCCCTGCATCTGAAGAGTTCGCGTCTCCCGGAAGCGGTAGCGCCCGGTCGCGTCCTGCAACATCCGCAGTTTGTGACGGTTGAGGATTCACTGAAGCATTCTCAGTCCCGGCGGCGACGGATGCTGCTTGCGTCGCGGTGTCCGACGGAGCAGATTTAGCCGGCGCTGCGCCCTGCTCTGACGCTGGCGCCGCCGGCGAACTTGCATTGTTCCGCGAATCATTATTCAGCACAACCGCAGTTTGCTCAGGGTGTTTAAACGCCCAGATCGCCGCTTTCACGCGAGCCAGGCGTAATCCTAAAACCGTGCCAGCCGCGATGATGCAAGCAATCACCGCCACGTAAGCCCAGGCTTTCGCTTTTCCTGAGCGGCGCGAACCAACTATTTCTGGTTTCACAACGGTAACCGCCGGCTGCGCTTGCGGCTTGGCCGCAACCACGGGCCGCGATATAGCGTTGACTGTCCCAACCGAGTTTCCCAGCAAGGCTGCCTGCTCGGCCAACGCTTGCTGCATCTCTTCGCAAGTCTGGAAACGCTGTTGCGGATCTTTCGCCAGCGCTTTGCGAATGATGGCATCCAGTCCGCTCGGCAACGCGGGATTAATCACCGACGGCGGCGTTGGATCTTCATGAATCAGCTTATAGAAGATCGTGGTGATCTCGCCCTTGAACGGCCGCTCACGCGTAAAGAGCTCGTAGAACACCGCACCCAGCGCAAAAATATCTGATCGGTGATCGATATTTTTTCCCACGGCCTGCTCCGGCGCCATATATGTGGGCGTACCAATCACCATGCCGGCCTGCGTCAGTCCGGTATCGCCGAGCTTGGCAATGCCAAAATCCAGGACCTTGATCGTGTTTTGCGAAGTCAGCATCAGGTTCGCGGGCTTCAGATCGCGATGAATCACGCCATGCTTGTGGGCGTATCCCACGGCGCTGCAAATCTGCCCGGCAAATGCCAGCAGGCTCGGCAGCGGAGGCAGCTTGCCGTCCGTCAGCAAAGATGACAGCGTGACGCCTTCCACAAACTGCATGCTCAAATAAATGCGGTCGCCTTCCTGGCCAACGTCATAAATCGTGATGATGTTCGGATGGTCCAGGCACCCCGCGGCTTTGGCTTCCAGCTTGAGACGCTCGACCAGCGAATCGTGATCGCGAGCGCTGCGGTCCACGGTGATGGTCTTCAAGGCCACGGTGCGGCCAATCAGCCGGTCATGCGCTTTGTAGACAATGCCCATCGCGCCGCGTCCCAGTTCAGACCGAATTTCGTAACGGCTTTTCCCGGGCGTGTTGAGACCCGCGTCCTGGATCGCGCGCCGCAGGTTCGCGTAGGTGGATGCGTCCGCCCACAGCAGTTCGTAGAAATTCTCCGCGGTCCCAGTCTCGCCCGGTCCGCGTACCGGAATCGCGTTGAACTCAAAACCGGGCATGCTTCTTGCCGCGTCGTAGATCGCTTCAGTCGCCAGAATCTGCGCCGGACTCGGCTCGGCCAGCACCGTCGGAGGCGTCACTTCTTCAGTGGGCGAATCCACCGAACACGGTTTCGAAACCGGCAACTTCCAGCCATGCACAATGGCCGCCGCCACCAGTTGCTCCGTAGACGCTTCCCGATGAAACGTCAACAGCTGCTGCTGCAATGACCGTGCCACGGCAAGGGCGTGCACCGGATTTTCAAAATGCGCCACCAGCGCAGCTTCGCTGATCAGCGTCACTCTTCCCTGGCCATCTTCCACCAGGGTCTGAAACATCCGAGTCACCGCCGCTTCCGGCTGCCATGCCAACGGACGCAACTTCCCTTGCGGACCACCGTACGTAAAAATGCGTACCGACATTGCCGCAAGCAATGCGGGCGCCGCCGGTTCCGCCACCGTCGTGCGTTGCTTTTCCTGCGAATTTTGCGTTGCTGACAGGGATTCCATCTTTACCTATACCCAGTGCTTTTTCATTCTGGAGCCGGGGGTCAGCTGTGAACTTGTAAGTTCAAAACCCGTTTCCTGCAAATTAGTTTCAGCCCGTGCGTTCAACTCGAGACGAACAACTGCACTTCGACCAACCAAGAACAAAATCATACCCATAAGCGGCTCTAACTCCTTCATTACTTAGGTGCTCTAAGGGGTATTCACCTATGGGCGGGGCCGAAGGATAGCCGTCATCGCACATCGGAAAAAAACCTTACCGCTGATGACGCTGATAACGCTGATTGGTTCGACTATTCCCGCTCACCCGATCACCCGATCACGCGCGATCACGGCGATATTCCCCTATAAGCATGCGATACTTAGGCTGGAGCAAACCGATGCACGATGAATGGACAAAGATGAGTCACGGCGGTCACCTCGTGAAATTCACCTACTCTGATGAGCTTCCGGAAGGGAAGGTGTTTCTGACTGCTCAGATTGCCGGCCATGAGGTTGTCTGCTCCGTCATTTTGCCCCAGCCGGAACTCCCATACAGTCGTGAAGGCGTTGAAAATCACTTCGAGCACGGTGCCGACTTCGGATCACGGCCTCGCGCCAAGTAGCCCACTACTAAGAGTATTGATGCATGGAGTCCCACTCTTTCGCAAAAAACGCGAAAGGAGGGGGCCTCGATCATCTAGAAAAGAGGGGCGCCGAGATTCCCTGATGATTTGTGAGGTTGGAGACAAACGCAGACCGCGACACTTCAGGGCCAGCCCCGCAATCTTGGAGCAGGCTACGTAAGCGTAACGGTACAGGTGAATGAGTTGTTGCCGTTCTCGCCCTGATAGGTAACAGAATCCGGATTGGACAGCTTGAGCAACGCCGCGATTGCCGGCTTCGAAGAATCCTGGTTGGTGTCGTTCTTGATCAAGTAGACCAAGCTGCCTACCAAAGCATTCCATTGCGTCATATCGTTCACAGCACCGGCCAATCCTGCAAGGGAATGGAGATCGTCACAGAGATTCATAAACTCAGCGGTGCTCCGGGCAAAGGCGTTCGCGATAGCAGGCGCTGAGGTGATATTTTCCCAAAACCCGAAAGGCACTAGGTTCACGTTCCCCGGATTTCGGCGATTCGCTGCCGGGAGGTTGTTGGGGTCTGGGTCTTGATAGTTGCAAGCAATATTGAATCCTTCCCAAGTGGCGTAAGAGATGTCCTGGACAAAATCGAGACCCAGCAAAAGCACCGAGGCATCGTGAAAAGCCTGCCAGTTTTCAGAATCCTGTTGCTGATTGACCGGCGGCTGGTCGTGCTTGTTCCCGGTAAATTCCGAGCAGGAGAGCCGGCCATAAGCGCTGGGCTTGAGGATGCAGTTCAGGTTCAGTGTTCCCGGCTTATTGCCGGCTACAAACTGCTGCATGGCCTTCTGGGCCAGATTCGCCTGCTGATTCGGGGGAATAAATCCCACGACGTCTCCGATGCGTCCAGCTTCCTTCGGGTTGTTGCTAGCTGATAATTCCAAATGCAGATCAACGCTGGCCCCGGTGAGAGCGCCGGTTGTCTGTTGATTGATGCTCGCAAGAAAATGGATGCGGCAGCTTCGAAGCTGCTTGTTGATGGTTACATCCTGCTCGCTCCCAATGTCATGCATAAACTGAATGTTTCCGCTATCCGTGAGTTCCACGGTCGAGTTCTGGAAATAGGTATCTTTCTGCGAAAAGGCGAAGAGATTGAAAAACTGCAGGTTGATGCCAAAGGAATGGCTCAACTGATGGCTGATGCCGGACCCTGACTCCAGAACGATTCCACCGGCAGTCATTGCTGCCCGGAGATCACCGTTACATAGGGCGGTCCAACTGCTGGTGACCAACGAGGCGTGGACCAGGTCTACCGTGTACTTGAATAGCATCGACATGGCTTTTTGCTGGTCCCATTCAAATGCCAGAGTGGCGCCCTTCTGGACGGTATTGTTAATCCAGTCGTCCAGTTTCTTATTTAGCGTTTGCGCCAAGTCCTGCGCTTTAGCGGCCACTTGGTCGCCTCCGATGCCGCCAGTGATACTGTCAACGGCATGCTGTATAGTTTGCGCGTTTGGAGTGACACCCGTGGTCCCGGTAATAGTCACTTTCGCGTTCAACCCTAGAGCTTCGCTTGCTGAATCCTTCCGGGCGCGCATCACATAGAGGAACGCATTGGAAACGGTGGTTTTCTGAACGATTGCGGTGAAGTCGTCGGAGTGCGTATAGCTCACGCTCGCCGTCGCTCCGATGTCGACCTTGCCGGAGGGCAGCGTAAACTTTGCCACGTTCCAACTGTCCAGCACAGATTGCAGCCCTGGAGCTGCAAAGTCGATACTCATTATGCCGTAGCTAATGCTGACTCCGGCGGAGAGCGTGCCATTAAAACTAACTTGCGCGATGTCGCCCTCGGCCATGTCGATGGCACACTTTGGCTCCAGTGGGAATACAAACTTCTCGAAGGCTTCTTTGATTGCCGCGCTTAAAACCGCGGTTTCCGGAACACGATGGCAGAAAATGACGCTACTGTCCGCCGACGCCTTCGCATTTCCGCTGATGCCAATCCCGCTCACGTTGCCAGAACCGCTGGCGCTTCCGCTAATCTTAAAATCCAGGGAAATCTTGAGGTAGACAAATCCTTTGTAATCCGTGCCTGGTAGACCGGAACTCGCTTTGGAGTTGGAGTCCAGGTCCGGCGCATACGTGAGGACATCTCCTGAAGTGATCACTTCAAGTTTGCACAGCGCGCTACCTGACAACGCAAAGCCTATTCCAGCGGTAGTCTTCCAGTTCGCGTCTTGACTTACTGTGATTGTCGCCGCTGTCCCGTTCGGCACTGTTTGTATCGGCGCATCCCAGTAGGGTGCGATCCCCGCTCCAAACTGGAAGGCACTCTGAGCACTACCTTGGAGCAGGCTCTTAAGTTGACTAAGGCTGGTCAAGTCCGAAATGTTGATGTTAAGATCTGGCGTCGGCATTCGATGACCTCCAACAAAAGTGCAGAACTGAGTCGAGAGTGTGACACTATACTCCAGCCACATATGCCTGGCAAGAGGCCTTCGCCATGGGAACTGGGCAGTCTTGGAGTCTTCCCCAGACCGCTGGATTCTGTCGTGGGAAAACCTGGAGGGTGGCCGGTCCCAACTCAGGACTGTCAGCACTTCTTGAACAGTCCGTTGACATCCCAAGGCTCTCTTCTTAATATGGTGCCCATAAAGATCACCACGGGGCTCCCGTAGTACGGGTTTTCGCTAACGTCTGGAGGACATAATGACTATCTCTGAACTTACTGTCACAAATGCCATTGCTGCTCTCGGGGCACTCGGCACAGCCTCCTTTGGTCTCGTCGACGCAACCAAAGCTGCGTGGGGAGGCATCTCCCACATCGGTGTAGGTGATATCAAGAAGGCTATCAAGCCTCTTTTCGGCACCGAGACATCTTCCACCAACAAAGCAAACCCGCTCACCTATGCTTCCGTCCTCGACAACCTGCGCGCCAACTGGATGAACGGTACCGGCCTCGCCGATCAGAAGGCCATCGCCAAGACGCTCATCAAGCTTCGTTTAAGTCCCGAAACTGCTCCTGCGCTAGCCTCCGCCACCGGCGTCGACGGAGCCACACTTACCGCCATCGCCACGGTCATCATGACCGCAGGAGCGCTTTCGCCGGCGCAGGCCGACGCCTTTGGCCGCTTCGACCTCGCCCTTACGTCCCTTCTGGATCAGGCCTACCAGCGCGCTGACCAGAGATACCGCAATTCTGCGAAGCTCCTCGCCGGTGTCTTCTCCATCCTCATCGCCCTCTTCGCGGGTTACTTCTACTCCCTGCACAACAAAGGGATCTACGGGGCCAATCCCTGCGACTATCTAAGGAACTCCTTCTCCTGGGCTGCCATGCTGGCCGGAGCACTCGCCACGCCCATCGCCCCAATCGCCAAGGATCTCAGCAGTGCGATTGCTGCGGGTACTAACGTCGTCCAGAAACTACAGAAAACTTCATGACCATCTTCCTCAACATTCGCCAGCGTCCAACCGGCCACGGGGTCGCCGACCACGTCACCACCCACGAAATAACCCTCGACCCCGTCACTCACAATGTCGTCACTGACCATGAACTGCGCGCCGGCGACCTCGCCTCCGCAGTTCTGGGCAAGAACATCCTTCTTGCGATGCACGGCTTCAACGTCAACCAGCTAGACGGCTATCAAAAGCTCTCCAACTGGAGTACCCTCCTCGATCTCGACAAAACCTGGCTGTTCATCGGCATCGTCTGGCCGGGAGACTCCTCCTGGCTTGGTCCGCTCTGCTACCCCGGGGAAGGAAAGCACGCAATTGACTGCGGTAATTTACTCGCTCCCTTCATCCTCGACAATCTAGCCGGAGCCAATTCCCTTTCTCTCGTCTCCCACAGCCTCGGTGCCCGCTTCCTCCTCCAGACCGTCACCACACTCAACAAGCTCGCCCCTAAACTTTCCGTCCGTCAGGTAGCCTTGATGGCCGGCGCCATCAACCACGACTGTCTCACCGCCGAATACGCCTCCGCTGCCAGCAACATTGGCAATATCGCTGTCCTTGCCTCAGTCAAAGATGAGGTTCTGGCTGCCGCCTTTCCCATTGGCAATGTTTTCGAGGGCATCATTGACGCTCACCACCCTTGGTTCCAGTCCGCCCTCGGTCACCTGGGCCCGAAGAGCATGCCACCGGGTAAGACCATACCTCCCTACCAGATTCCCTCCGGCTGGAATTTCGGACATGGAAGCTACCTCGAACTGGCGCCACGTGCGGTGCCTGCGCTTGCCATTCCTCAAGACGTTCCAATCGAAGGTACCCCCCCACCGTTCCTAAATGGTTACGAATCCTCATGGTCCGCCGCCTTCGTCAGTAGCCGTCTCCGCTAAGGCGTTTGTTCCACTCTGTTCGTCTTACCTCGAGTGTCGTAACGGCCTGTCGCATCGGGCTAGACTATTTCCACCCTTTCGAGACTGCTTATAGGAAGTACCGCCGCGTGCGCCTTCCCACAAGACACCACAGAAAAGCTGCGGAGATTACCGCACCGGAGATGCTTCGGAGGGCATCTCCAGTCATCAAGAAGGTGACCAGGTTTCCGCAAGTGTCAATCGTGAACAGCACTACAGCAAACCACCACACCCAGCGCTTGCGCCGCAATAAAGCAAATGCAGGCGCGCACGTTCCCACCGCGAGCGCCGGAAGAAACACGCCGGCGGGCCATCCGATGGCGCGAAATAACGCTGCTCCAGGTTTGTTGAGTTCCCACAGCCGATCTGGGGTTTTGAAAAAAGCTTCCGCGACGAGATTTGTATCAGGGCATGACAATAGCAGGACGGAGCAACGCGACGGACTGCGGAGTCATGCCGAAAGCGCGGAATGAAAATCCATCCTTGCTGCCGCAGGCTGGAGCGCAGCGCGAGCGGAGCGACATGAGAGAAGCGATTCTTTCCTTATTGCTTTCTCGCCTGGAGTGCTCGAAGATCCGCATTCTTCAAGCCGCCAGCGAAAGGCATCTGTTTAGGGCGCTCCGGCTTCGCTTCCGGGCGGCCTGCGGCAGCAAGGTAGAGCGTTTCTTTTTGCACTCTACGGCACGACTCCGCAGTCCGTCGCGTTGCTCCGTCCTGCTATTGTCATGCCCTGATACAAATCTGATCGCAATTGCCACCCGGGACTCTTATCCTTTGTAACTTAAAGAGCATCAGCGCCCGGCATTACTTCACATCGGACACCTTGCCGTCCTTGAAAGTGACCTGCATGTCCTTGTACTTGTATATCTTCTTCGGGCCCAAATCTATCACCGTGAGTGGAGCGCCGAAATTCGCTCGCACCTCGGCGATGCTTTGCCCCAACGCGACAGTCACCGTACCCCCAGCCGGGCCTGATGGCGCGGCAGGCCTCGAGGAGGGTTCTTCAGTCTCTTGCCCGGCCTGACTGACGACTTCCTTTTCCGCCTGGTCGGCTTCCGCCAACTGCTGGTTCACTTCGGCAGCGCCGTTCGGGTCTGGAGGTGGCGCCTCTTTCGTGAAGCCCACATCCACCGGAGCGGTCCTGGCAGACGGCGGAGCAGCAGGCAGTCCTCCCGAGCCCTGCTTGGTCTGAAGTTCCTGCATACCCTGGTCGATGGTCTCCCGCATGTGGTTCTGCATGTCTTGCAGGTCGTTCAACGACACCTGGACCGTGGCAGACTTCGCGCATTCCCGTCCGCCCTTGCTCGACAAGACCACGAGGTTCGCTGAGGTAGCATCCGGTGGCGGCGGCGTTGTCATCTGCAGCGCGTCGCCATCGCTGATCGCACATTCGTTTCCTGAGGTATCAACCACATCCAGTGCAGCGCCTGCGACAAACACGTGGGCGCGGCCATCGGACAGCATCCGGGCGATGCCACTGGAACCCGGATCGGGCTCCTGGTTCCTGGCATTCTGTTGCGCCTCGGCGTTCTCCAGGGCAATCTGGTTCTTCACCTCATCAGCGATCATCTGCTTCACTTCCGGCGTAAGAGGAGCGGCCCCGGTCAGTTGCTCTCCCTGGATCTGCGCCTCCTGCCTTGCTTGATAAGCGGCTTCCAGATCGCGCGAGATCAAATAGTCCGTAAGCCAGAGCGAGGCGGTCGGATACACCGGGTAGGGCGTGAAATAGCCGCCATAATAGCCATACCAAGGACTGCCCACCCAACCCCAGGGGTAAACCACGGGCGTGTACCAGGGGTTATAGACCCATCCGTAAAACCCAACCGGATAGTAGCGGACAGGAGCATAAACATTCAGATAGACACCGCGGTATCCGTAACCGCGGTAATAGCGGTCGTATACCCTCCCGTGGTAGTAGTACGTCCGCCGCGCGTAGTCGCGTCCGTGATAACTGTATCCGCGGTGAATATACCCCGGGCGTCCCCTTTCGGCGACAAGCCGGGAGTGGTCCCGGCGCTCGACTGCGACGCTCCTGTTTCCGTTGATTCCGCGGTGAACGTCCATTCCACGCCTGGCATCGTGCACATCGCTTAGCCTGCCATTGGAGCGCCTTTCGAACGAGCTGCCACCCTTCAACTCGGTGCGCGTCATTCCCTTGGCTAGAGGCCTGCCCGAACCGCCCCCGTTGATGTTGCGAGATGTACTGGAGCCGTTTGTCCCATTGGCTGCGTTGTTCGCTCCGGGCTTGCCCCCGTTTGTTCCCGGCTTGCCTCCATTTGTTCCCGGATTAATTGAAGTACTGGCCGTCGGACCCTTTGTCCCGTTAGCTGGGCCATTGCCTGAGTTGGTCGCTCCCGGCTTACCTCCGTTCGTTCCCGGCTTAATTGAAGTATTGGCCGTCGCGCCGTTGGCCGTTGGACCCCGGCTGGTTCCGGGATTCGCTGTGGTTGGACCCCGGTTGATTCCGGAGTTCGCTGTCGTCGGACCCCGGTTGGTTCCGGAGTTTGCTGTGGTCGGTCCCCGGCTGACTCCTGTGTTCCCGGTGGTCGGACCAGTGCGTGCCCCGGTCCCAGTCGACGGAGCCCGGCTGACACCGGAGCTGGAGCCGCCAGCAGGCCTCGGCGGCGGTGGCGCAGGTTTGGCCGGCGCAGGCTTAGCCGGCGGGTTCGACGCTGGCTTCTTGTCTTTATTATTGTTGGTTTGGGCCAGCAGGATGACCGAGGTCAGCATGATAAATACGAATGCTACAAAACGCGCAGAACTGCGCTTCCGGGTACGTGACGGGTGCATGAGGATCTCCTTCTTCTCGTTCTCTTTTTTCGCCGGGTTATTCTCTGGCCCACTTGCTACTGGACAGCGGTGACCTTTCCGTTGATAAACGTCACCTTCATGTCGGGGTATATATAGATCTTCTTGGCGCCCAGATCGACCACCTTTTGCGGCTGCCCGAAGGTCGCTTCAACCTGGGCCTTGGTCTGGCCCAAGGAAATGGTTTTGGGCGGAGCTTGCGGCGCATCCGCAGGGGGTGGCGGAGGCGCAATCGGCTCAACAGCAGGCGATGCGTCGGCTGGCGGGGGAGGCGCAATCGGCGCCGGATCGGACGGCCTTTGCTGCGGAGTTGCGGCAGCCGAGGAATTGTCCGTCTGCTGGGTCGTCACCACTTCTCCGATGGCCCTTAGCACTTCATCGGCTGGCTGACTGGAATGCTTTGCGATCGGAAACTTTACCTGCCCGTAGTAACGAACATCATCGTACGGATCACTGTAGAATTGGAGAGTGACGCCGTCATCTTTGACAGCAAACGCAATAATCCAGAATTTTTCCCCAGTCACGAACTTGCGTTGCGGAGCAGCGCTGAAGGTTTCGCCCGGTGGCAGCAAAAGAACAACGGCCACCCTGTTTCCAAAGCCAATGGAAAGCTTTCCGTCTTTGTAGGTACTCGTCGGGGCAATCTTCCTATCGATGCTGAACATCAGCAGCCCATCTTTCTGCAGCGTCAAAACGGAGCCTGCGGTGACGATGTCCCTGCTGTCAGCCGTCAACTTGGTCAGCGTAAACAGCGAAGTCAGCCTCTTCTGGATTACGGCACTATTGTCCTGGCCGTGCATCCAGGGAGCCACACATGCCAATATCACAGCGACCGTCGAATAAACTGTTCTTCGCATAGCAACTCTCCTGTAAACCCTTCGCCTTATTGCGGCAATCACCTATTTTTGGAAACTTTGCCGATGAACAAACGAGAATATGAATTGCCGAGGCCCAAGTATATCGTCTGTTATGAACGCGGCTATTATCATCATTCCGGAAGACATGTCAACATTAACTACTCAACTAACCACCCCAACGCGTGGGTTTTCGGGTGGAACGGGAAAGTAGGCGCTATTCTGGCATCTTCGGAGAGAAGTAAAAGAAGAATATGTTGATACTGTCGCTGACAACCCACACTTACAGGATGGGTAACTGCTGGCCTTGGAAGCAGGACTGTGCATTGACCCGCCTGTGCCATCCTGATAGGTTTGCAGTCGATTCTCTTTCATCCGATAAGGAGTAACTATGACCATCCTGATCGCAATCCTGACCTTGTCGATGGGCGTGCAGGCTCATAGCGACAAGGCCGCCACCAGTACTTCCAGCCGGTCGAATACGCAACACAACATTGCAATCCAATGTGTTGGCCCGGAGAAGAAACCGTGCAGCGCCGCGCAGGTGTCCGATATTAACCGGGGTATAAGCGCGGGAAAGAGAATGCATCAGGCACTCGCGGATATAAAGACTGTGGCCCCGTCCGGCACGGACGGAACTTTGACCTGCACGCAGAACAACGGACAGCCCTGCACAACAGAACAAGTCCAGGCGGTCGGAGAAGTCGCGAACTCGCTGAAGTGCAGCATTAATTACAACTCGTCAAAATCCAATATGGGCAACCTGAAATAGCGCACCGCATTTTAGGCGTCGTCTCGCCGATTGCCGTTCTGCCGCGCACGAGACTTTAGCCGCGAATGGACGCGAATAAACACGAATCCGATTGCTGGTCTCTCCTGATTCGCGTCTTTTCGCGTTCTGATCTATGGTTGCGCCGGGAATAGAGCGTCATGGTAGAGACGCGGCATTGCCGCGTCTCTACGTCAATATTCTCGCGATGCCACAATTCTCGTGATGCCGCAAATCCCTCTATGCGACATTTCAATCGGCGAGATAACTGATTTCCGTCCGCCGTATGCGGAAGCAGGCGAAGATCAATATCGCGGCGCAGAGACACAACAATCCGGGCACGGCAAGCCATGGCGAAACCGGTTCCGTGATCACGATAAAGAGCGACAGCCCGTCGTCGGGTAGAAGGGACACGGGACACAACTGTTTCAAATAAAACATCACGCTGAATTTTTGCAGCAGCGACGGCAGTACGGCGTGGAATGTCTCCCACAACAGGACCGCGGCCCCAGGCAGAATCGGGTTCTTGATGATCAGGCTGAGCGCGAGGAAAACGGAGCCGTATCCAAGGCAAGCCAACGCCGTGACGCCGAGATAAGCGAAGAGCTGGCCGAGGCCGGGACCGCTGAACACAAACGCCATGCCCGCCCGTCCATAGTGGGCGTACATGAGGCCAAAGCAACAAAAGAAAGCCAGGCCGAAGATGAAAGTTGCTGTGATGGCTCCGGCCAGGAACTTGCCGATGATCAGAATTTCCCGGCGCACCGGGGCCAGGAAATAATAGTGCAGGCTCTTCTCCACGACTTCCCCGCGGTAGAGCCAGGTGAACAGGATCATACAGCCGAAGAATATTGCCAGGCGCAGGTAGAAGAGCTGGAAAATATCCGCCAGGATATTCGTGTCTTCCGACAATCCACCGGGGTCTGATGAACCGAGTAAAACGTGCAGCGCAATCACTACCACCGGCCCAAACGCCAGCAGGTAAATCCAGATATTGCGCTTCTTCATCAGGTTTTTCTTGAGTTCAATGCGCAGAATAGCCAGTATCTGTGCCACCCAGAGTTGTACGGGCCGCGTGTTGACGGCTTGTTGCGTGACGGGCTTTTGTGCTGGAACGCTCATACCGTACCTCCGCCGCTGCCGATCAGGTATTGATACACCGAGTTCACGTCGTCATCTGCCGGCGCGACGGCTTCGAGCTTGAAGTCATCCTCTTTGTCCTGCACAATCTGGCTCAAGAGCTTGTAGAAACTGTCGGCATCGTGCGTCCGGACGAGAAGCCCAGCGCCATCCGTGTGCAGCTTGGCTTCGACCACGTGGTCCTGCGCGAACAAGCGTGACGCCAGCATGCTGGGTCTGGAACAGCGAACCAGAATCTGCATAGGGTGTTCTTTCACTTCGCTGCGCACCCCGGAAATCTGGCCTTCAGCAACGACGTATCCGAAACTCATGAGGACGACCTGGTCGGAGATTTTGTCGACTTCATGGAGCACATGGCTGGAAACAATTACGTGCATTCCCTGTTTTCCCAGCGCCTCAAACAGCGCAATGGACTCCGATCGCGCCATGGGGTCGAGACCGTTCAGCGGCTCGTCGAGCACCAGCACCGTTGGATGATGAGCTAACGCTTGCGCGAGACGCATGCGTTGCCGCATGCCTTTACTGTATCCGGCGACTTTGCGACGAGCGGCTTCGGTCATGCCGACGCGTTCAATGGCTTCCCAGGTCAGGCGGTTGGCGTCCTGGGATGAAAGTCCGCGCAGCCTCAGGAAAGAATTGATGAACTCGTAGCCGGTCACGCCTTTGGGAAAAGAATCAAATTGCGCGCAGTAGCCAATGTAGCGGAAGAGTTCTTCCGGCTGGTCGGGCGTTAGACCCAGCACGCTGACTTTGCCCTGCGTGGGCTGAACCAGGCCGGTCATCAGATTCATGAGCGTGGTCTTCCCTGACCCGTTGGGTCCGACCAGACTGGTCACACCGGGTGGCAGCGACAAGTTCACGCGATTCACGCCGAGGATTTCTCCGTAAAACTTGGAGACGTTCTCGAACACGATCTGGTTATTGGGAGAGATCATCCGCGCTCGACCTCCCGCGCCTTGAGCTTGCTATGCAGCAGCCAGACGCAAAGCACGCACACCGTGATCACCGTGACCCATGCGGACCACGTTGGGACCATACCGAAACGTCCCCGGAAATGCTGCGGCGCAGAAACGCGGAACATCTGGGCCCAAGCCAAAGTCACTACATAAGGCAGGTTGAGCAGAGATCCCCAGGCGGTGCGCAGAATAGCTTCGATAACAAAGCTGAAGCCCGGCAATAAAAAGAAAATCGCGAGCAACAGCGCAGTGGCTGCTATGCGCCACTTCACCAGCACGGACAACGCCATCGCCAGCAACGAGATCAGCGCTATCCACATCAGTCCGCTGACGATAATCGCGAAGGCCAGCCAGAGGTTGTCCCATCCCCAGCCGTGTCCCTGCAGCGAGGCGTGCAGCAGAAAGAGGACCAGCGTGGGAATCCATGTGGTGAAGGAGAGCAACACCACCAGCACGGAGACCTTGCCCAACAGGTACTCCGCCCGCGAGAGCGGCCGGCTGAGATAGAGTTGCACCGAGCTATTGGCAAAATCCTTGGACACCATTCCTGGAGCGGCCCAGGCGGTGAGGATGAAACTCATCCAGGCCTGCACGCCCAGAAAACTAAGGAACCAATAGTTGGTCATGATGCTGTTCGGGTCCCTGCCAAACTGGGCGTGCAGCACTTGTTGCGCGGTCGCGCTGTGCAGAACATAAACAAAGACCAGGCAAACCAGAAACGGCACAAAGCTCAAGACGGTGAAGGCCGTGAACATACGCGAATCAAAAAGCGTGGCAAAACCGTAGCGCGACAGCACGGTGAAGCGCGACCAGCCGGGCGTCATGGCGCCGCGATAGGCTTTGTATGTGCGCTTATAAACTGCCATGCACCACCCCGTTCGTTTCCGGTTTATTCGACATGGCTTTGAGGAAGATGTCTTCCAGAGAGTCGCGCCGGTAGTTCATACGGCGAATTTGCACGGTATGGTCCGACGCCAGTTGATAAATCTGGCGCAGCTCGATGTTGTCCGACATCACGATCTTGAGGCGACCGGCGCCGATGCTGGCGCATTCGCAGCCCAGTCCACGGACGGCGTCGAGAAAGCCGTTTTCCTGGCTGACTTCCAATTCCAGAAACTGGCGGTTGGCCTTGCGCTCTTCTTCAAGATTGCAGAGAGCGGCGATGCGTCCTTCTTTCAGGATGAGCACCTGGTCGCAGCATTCTTCAATGTCGTGCAGCAGATGAGACGAAAACAGCACGTGGACTTCACCGGTATCGCGAATCTCGCGCACCAGTTGCAGCATGCGCTGCCGCGCTTCCGGATCAAGACCGTTGCTCGGTTCATCAAGCAGCAACAGCCGTGGACCGTGCGCGATCGACTGCGCCAGCTTGGCCATTTGCTTCATTCCCAGTGAATACGTGCCGACTTTGCGATAGCGGGCTTCTCCGAGTCCGACGTAGAAGAATGCTTCATGCGCGCGTTCCATGGCTTCACTCGCGGGCAGTCCGGAAAGTTCCGCCATGTAACGCACAAAGCGGACGCCGCTCATGTCTGCAATGAAGGCGTCCGTCTCCGGCATGTAACCGATCTGGGAACGCAGCTCGCGCGTGTTCGTGCGAACGTCCTTACCGAAAATACGGACCGCGCCGGACGTGGGACGATAGAACCCCAGCAGCGTGTTGATCAGTGTTGATTTACCCGAGCCATTGGGGCCCAGCAGACCAATGCAGTGTCCGGACAGGGCCCCGTTGAGCTGGGCAAGGATGGTACGGTTGCCCAGCTTGACTTCGAGATTATCCAGTTCAATAACGGCCGGCATTCACTCCATCTTTCTTTTTTCTTATGAACGCGATTACATGCGTGGGTGATGATGTTCCGCCAAACCTAGCAGCGTGGACAGCGCGAAGGTGTTCAAGTCCAATCCAAAGAAGCGGCTGTTGCTGGCCACCTGGATGGCACTCTCGTCACCGTAAGCGCAAACCACACTGGGCTTGGTTTCCGCCGCAAGCTGCGATAACGACTTCTGCTGCGACGGACTTAGCTGATTCAACACCGGCCCAACCACCGGCGCCAGGTTCTGGTACAGCAGCGCCGAAACGTTGGCGTGATCGTCCTGCGGCAGCAACCGGCGGAAGTCCGAATAGTTCGCCAGCGAGTTGCCGCTCTGATGCACGTGTATGGCATTCATTACCATCGCCCGGTTCGCCGCAATAATCATGTAACCTTCCGTAAAGGTATACGTGATCTCCACCGGAGTTGTTCCACCGGAAACGTACAGAGAATAATAGGTCAGACCGCCCGCGGTTTGCTGCTCGAGCTTCAGGGCTTCCTTCCCTTGCTTGGTTGCCTCGTGAGCGTTGAAGTCATCTGCCAGCCGCTGCAGCGTTGCCTGCAAGCGCGTTGGATCGTTGACTTCAATAATCACTCTCCACGATGGAGTCGGAAGTATGGGACCGTCGAAAGCAAAGGTGACTTCCCCACCCAGCGTCTCTGCCAGATCGTGCTTCAGACTGATGTTGAGTTCCTGCTCAACCTTTGCGAATTCGTTTTCCGCGCCAGATTTGGAAGCAGAAGCCATGCTGAGGATGTCGTCCAGCATCAAGGACGGGCTCTTCGACACGAATGCTGCCACAGCCGAAGCATCTTTCGAGACGTAGTCGAGTCCGCCCAATGGTCCGGGCGCTCCCAGCCATGACGCAACGCCATGCCGCGGACCATTGAAGCTCAAGTCGGCATGGTTCAGAGTTTGTCCCGAAACTTCTTTGCGCTCGGCAACCAGGAACTTGAGATCGGCAAACCCGGATTGCTGCAAGCTGGCGTCTGTGTGGCCGTTTCCATGTTCGTGCGTGAGCCGCCCGATGTCCACACCGAAAAGCAACCCTGCGCCATTTTGATAAGCTGCGCCCATGCGCTGCCCGAACGGAGTTGCAACAAAACCGCCGCCGCTCTGGATGGTAGCGTCGAAGCTCCGGAGCGCCGCTATATCACCAGATGCCGCGACCAGATTTGGAAGCAACAGAATGTAGATGTCCCCTTTCGAACTCTGCGCCTGCGTTAATCCCTGCTCATCCAAAACGTGCAAATGGGAGCCATTGGCATACTGATGTTGCGCGACTTCGCGCTCAATGAACTCCTTCAGTCCGGCAGTCTTGACCTCAGCCAGGATCAGCGGCTCGGCCTGCTCCTGACCGTTGTTGGCGACGGAGAAGACAATCTCGTCTCCAAGATAGTTTCCCAACTCGTGGACCTCTTCCAACGCCTGCTCGAAATTGGGCGCGCCCTTCTTGGTCTGCACGCCGTTCCACCAATCCCGCAGTACGGGACTTTCCTGCAACTCCTGTTGGAAGAGCAAGTTGGCCTGATGAACGGCGTCTCCCAGGTTGGGAACGCCGGCATAGAGCACCGTGTTCTGCGGCAGCATGGGCAAAAGTTTGCTCTGATAACGCAATCCAGGCAGTTGGACTTGGTCGAGTTTGTTCAAGAAATGGTTAAACTCTGCCAGCAGCGCCAGATGCTTGTCGAGGTCCTGGCTCCAGGCGATTTCCTGTTGCACGGGGACAGCGCCCACGCTGGTGTCGGTTGTGAGTTGGTCTCCCGGATGCAGGATGGACGTGGTGCCAGCTTGCGCCACACGCACTTCGCCTTCAATCACCGAAACGCGAGATCCCTTGATTCCGCTGTTCACGGAGAAGACCGTCCCAGTGACTGAGACACGGCAATCCTTGGAAGCTACATAAAGATGTCCGCTGCGGCGCTTGGCTGCCTGAATAATGATGTTGCCGCGGTCGAGATTGATGGTCGTATCGCGGAAACCGAGCGATACGGAAAACTCTGCGCGCTCGTTCATCTCCACGAGTGACCCATCGCGCAAGCGAAGCTTGGCCCGCGATCCGCCACCGGTGCGGACTTTTTCGCCTTCATTCAACGTAGCGCCCGGCTGCAGCAACTGCTCGCCATTCGTCGACACGCGGTACAGATTGCCGCTGACCGACTCCACATTCGCCCGCACGCCAGACGGGTTCAAGAGCCTGTCGCCGAGGAAGTACGCCGAGAGGCCGACGGCAACCAACACAATCGCAGCCGCAGCCCAGCGCAGATTCAGGTAGCTCGCCTTGGGCAATTCTTGCGTCCAGGGAAGCAGCGTCGAGCTAGTGCCGCGTTCCGCTTGCTTGCGGCATGCCGCGCACTCCTGCAAATGGTCTTCCACCAGGAGGCGGCGCGCGCCCGCAAGTCCGCTACTCTGATATTGCGGCAGAAGCGCACGCACGTCTTCGCAGCCGCGGATGGTAGCAATCGCTCCGGCCGGGCTGGCCAGTTCGTGGCCCAGACGCTGCCAGACACGCTCGCCTGCGGCGTCCGCTGCTGCAGCTTCAGGTTGCTCGGACCGCAAGGCGTTAGTGGCCTGCTCGAGAATTTCGTTGGGTTTCTTGGCGTTCTTCTCTTGATGGTTCATCGTCTACCTCTCGTTAATGCTTGAATGTCCTTCTTGAGTTGAGAGCGCGTACGATGCAGCACAACCGCTACGACCGCCGCCGAAGTATTCATGATTGCGGCAATCTCTTTGTTGCTGTGGTCCTCGATGAAGCGAAGCACGAACATCTCCGCCCATTTGGGATTCAGGAATGCCAGTCTTTGACGAAGCCATTGCTTCATGTCGTCGGACCCCGGTCCGCTATCTTTGGACAGGGCCGCGGCGATTTTCTCTTCGTCTTCCAGAAAGACGGTTTGTGCTTCTTTCTTCGATCGCAGCAAGTCCAGGGCCGCGTTGACGGCGGACCGGTGCAAATAGGCGCGCGGGTTCTTGACCTCCGACAGGCGTTCCTGCCGGGCCAGCTTCAAGAACACGGTTTGCAGAACATCCTCCGCGTCACTGGAGTTGCCCGTGACGCGATAGGCGGCCCGGAAAACCAGGTCCTTATAAGTGCGAAATGCTTCTTCCAGTCCGGGCCCAAGCGGGATATTTTTCTCGGCTTCGCCTGGGACAATGGTGGCCATATTCGCCTGCGCTATTTGCATGGTAGCCTGCATTTGTACGACGTCCTCTAACTGTATGACGGACAGGAGACGCCGTTATTAACACAACGCTAAAATAAACCTGCTGTGCTTTGACCGTCTACACTACGTACGGCTTCATTATGACGGAAGTTCCGCGTTCTGCTTATGAAAACAGTTGAACTGCCTTCGACATTTAACGCCGCCAGTCACTTTGTCGATCGCCACATGGGCGAAGGCCGGAGCGGCAAAGTAGCGTTCGAATGCGGCGACGAGCGCGTCACATATCAGCAGCTCGCCGAGCGCGTGAACCGACTCGGCAATGCGCTCAAGACGCTCGGCGTGCGTCGCGAAGAGCGCGTTGCGCTGCTGCTGTTGGATACTCCTGAGTTTGCCTACTGCTTCTTTGGCGGGATCAAGATGGGCGCGGTGCCTGTCCCTCTGAATACTCTGCTGCAACCAGCGGAGTACAGGTACATGCTCAACGATTCGCGCGCGCGCATCGCCATCGTGAGTGAAGCTTTGCTGCCGCAGCTTCAGGCGATCCCAACAAATGAGTTGGGCTATTTGCAAACAGTCATAGTCGCCGGACAACCGCCTGAGGGCATGCTCCAACTCCAGAAACTGCTGGATGGAAGCTCGCCTGACCTGCTCCCCGAACCCACACATAAAGATGATGCAGCGTTCTGGCTCTATTCTTCCGGCAGCACTGGATTCCCCAAAGGCTGCGTACATCTTCAGCACGACATGGTGGTCTGCGCGGAGCTTTACGCCAAAGCAGTTCTCGGCATTCGCGAAGACGATCGCTTCTTCAGTGTGGCCAAGCTGTTCTTTGCTTACGGACTTGGCAACGGCCTCTACTTCCCGCTGGCCGTTGGCGCGACAAGTATTCTGTGGCCACGCTCGCCTTCGCCACCAAATGTGTTTTCAGTTATCGAACGTCACCGGCCGACGCTCTTCTTTTCTGTGCCGTCAAATTACGCTTCCCTGCTTTCTTATCAAAGAGAGAAGAAACCAGGCGAAAACGCTCCAGACTTTGATTTGTCCACCGTGCGCCATGCGGTTTCCGCCGGAGAAGCGTTGCCCGCCCCGATTTTTCATCGCTTCAAAGAGCGCTTTGGTGTGGAGATTCTGGACGCCATCGGCTCGACCGAGGCTTTGCACATGTTCATCGCCAACCGTCCGGGAGCAGCGCGCCCCGGTTCCAGCGGAGAAATACTACCGGGCTATGAAGCGCGCATTATCGACGAAAACGACCAGCCGGTTGCTGACGGCGAGATCGGGAGTCTCTTAATCAAAGGTGACTCGGTCTGCGCGTATTACTGGAACCAGCACGAGAAAACGAAAGACACCATCCAGGGCCAATGGCTGCGCACCGGCGACAAATACTATCGCGACCCCGAGGGCTATTACTGGTACGTAGGCCGCTCCGACGACATGCTGAAAGTTAAAGGCATGTGGGTGAGTCCGATTGAGATTGAAAGTACTTTGCTCGAACATCCGGCAGTGCAGGAAGCCGCGGTAATTGGCGTGAATGATGGCAATCAACTGACCAAGCCCGCAGCTTACGTTGTTCTGAAGTCCGGCGCGGGCGAGGCGTCCCAAGTCGGTGAGGAAATCAAAAAGCTTCTTGCTTCCAAACTTGCACCGCACAAATGCCCACAGTGGATTGAGTTTGTCTCTGAGTTGCCGAAAACTGCTACGGGGAAGATCCAGCGTTACAAGCTGCGGGCAGCAAGAAACCAGGACTAGCTCGCGAAACACTTCGCCCGCCGTAAAAACTGCCTTACATCAGCGCGTAGAGATTCCCGTCCGTGCCACCGAAGTAGATCACATTATCCACCACGACTGGAGAGGACAAAATCGGTCCCACGGTCAGCAGCTTGTTGTAGCCGGCAATCAGGTCGTCGTAAAAATCCGAGGCGAAAGGTGCATAGTAGTCCGCCGTTCCATCGGGTTTCGTGTAGGCGGGAGCGTTCTGCTTCGATGCGTCGGTTTCGAAAGTCCACGCCATCTTTTGATTCGTCAGATCGACAGCGTTGAATCTTCCCGAGGTCGAACCAACGTACAGCATATCTCCAGCAATGGCCGGGGACGAAAACGTGGGCCACCCTTGAAACTTTAACGAGAAAACGACGCTGCCGGTCTTCGCGTCAAGCTCATACAACAGACCCGAGTCCGATGTCGCGAAGTACACTTTTCCGCTCCGCACCGCGGGGGAAGTAATCACCCAGGAACCTTTCGTAGAAAACGCCCATTTCTTCTGGCCGGTGCCGGCGTCGAGAGCATAGAGATTCGAATCGCGAGAACCGAAATAGACAACTCCATCCACAACCGCGGCCGACGACTGAATGCCAACCTGGTTATGAGTGTCAGGATCGTCGCCTGTCTTGAAGCGCCATTTTTCGTTTCCGGTGGCGGCGTCGAGCGCGTAAAAGTAGCTGTCCCAGCTGCCGATGAAGACCGTGCCGTTGGCAATCGCCGGGGACGCATGCACCACGTCACCGGTCTTGAACTTCCAGCGCAATGCGCCGGAAGCCGCGCCCAGGGCGTAGACATTGCCATCGCCGCTGCCGAAGTAAACAACTCCATTCCACACGACCGGCGACGAAAGATAGCAATCCCAGGGGTCAGGCATGGTCTCGGCTGCAGGTTGCGAGCCATGCAGGTGCGTGGCCGAAAATCGCCGCTCGCCGGCTGTTGGGAACTTCCACTTCAGTTGGCCGGTCGCCGCATCGACGGCATAGAAATTGCCATCGTAAGTTTCGAAGTAAACGAGGCCGCCAGACACCGCCGGAGAGGAAGCAATCCGGCTCTTGGCTTCGAACTTCCACTTCAGCGTTCCTGCTTCGCTATCAACGGCGTAGAGATTGCCGTCAGTGCTGCCTACGTAGATCGTTCCGCCGACAACTGCCGGAGACGATATCACCTGACCTGCCGTATGGAACTTCCACTTGACCTTGCTGAATTTTTTAACTTCGGCGGCATCGTAGACACCGCTGTGTTCGGCGTTGCCGCGGAACATCGACGCATCTGCGCAGAACGCAGGCAGGGCGAAAAGCAGAATTGCGAAGCACGGCAGGCACGACTTCAATCGCATATGGATTTTCTCGGTACTGCCCACCGATGACGACAGGCCTGACACTGACTTCCACACGAGCGTTTACTTCCTAAATATTAGGGGTAGCGTGAATTCCGGTCAAACCTTGCTTCCTGTCACCGGGCGAGACCAAGCACTCGCCGAATTCCCTCGGCAAACTCTCCCTGCCGCGTAATCAGACTCACGACCAAATAGCCTTCCTGGCGAAAATTGTAGAAGTGTCCCGGATGGACGTAAACGTCTTTCTGCTCGAGTAATTGAATCGCGAAGTCTTCATCCGAACCGGTGGCTGGAATGCGGAGCACGGCATACCATCCGCCTTCTACTTGGAGGCGGCTGCAGTGTTTCTGTTCCGCAAACTGGCGATCCAACTCGACCAGATTTTTCCGGACGCGTCCCATGAGCTGTTCCTGGAATCCAAACCGTTGTTGCAGCAGGACCGGCGTGGCCAGTTGAACGGGAGCATTCATCGAGAGGTAGGTATCAGCAATCACTTCCAGACGCGCCAGCGCTTCCCTTTTGAGGTCGTCTGGTCCGCTCACGATCAGCCAGGCCAGTTTCATCTGCGGCAAGCCGGAGATCTTCGAAATGCCGCTCATGGTGAAGGTCAACGCGCCAGAGTTGGCGGTGAAGCTCTTATGCGCACCAGAGTCGATTCCAAAATCCAAAAAGACTTCGTCGGCGATGACGGCCATCTTGCGCCCGGAGCAAATCTGATTCAATCTTGCTATCTCCGCTGGCTTCGTAAAGTGACCGGTGGGATTATTCGGATGGACCACCATGATCCCGCGAGTCCGCGACGTGATCGTTTGCTCCAGACTATGAAAATCAATTTGCCAGCCGTGATCGTAGAGCAGCGGGTA
>PLJN01000136.1:2591-3889 GCA_003140235.1 Acidobacteriaceae bacterium | reverse complement strand
TCGAGCATGCCGCCGTGTCCCGGAAGCAGGTTGCCGGAATCTTTCAGGCCGGCCCCGCGCTTTAACGCCGACTCAACCAGGTCGCCCAATTGGGCGGCGATGTTGACGCACAATCCAAACGACACAGCCAGCCACAAGGGCGGAGAGTGGATACCGACCCCGGTGTACAAGACACTCTGTGATGGAAACGCATCAAGCTTTACCAAAACGACCCCAATCTCGTTGATGTACCGAAAGAGCAAGATCGTAACAGCGACAGCGCCAAGGACGGAAGCAATTGCGCCCTCCCATGTTTTCTTAGGGCTAATGGTCTCAGCGAGTTTGTGTTTCCCGAAGGCCCTTCCGGCATAGTAAGCAAAAATGTCCCCTGACCACACGGCAATCAAGAAAACAAAGACCAAAATGCGGCCATTCATCGAATGACCGACGAGCGAAATTTCACCCATCGTGATCGCGATATACAGAAAACCGAGGTAGGAGATCGCTGCTGCGGGCAGGGCTTGCCGCAAATCTTTAAACATCAGTCCCAGCAGCAAGAGAACCAGCGGCAAGACGCGATAGCCCGTCAAATCAAAACTCAAGCCTTCAAACCAATCGCCGAAGCCCGGCATGCCAAATGCCGGAATGCGATGCAGGCAGTGACCGAGAAAATAGAGACCAACCGCTACCTCGACGACATACCCAAAAAGCCGCTCCTGATAATGTTTAGCAATGCCAAAGTACTCGTGCACCGCGATGACTGCAACAAGTCCAATGACCGCGCTGTAAAGCCAGTCCGGCGCCTTGAAGAGAAGAACCAGCACCAGCGGAATCAGCACCACCGCAGTAAGAACGCGTTTCATTTAGTGGGATGCAGCTCCGTGGGGTTCCACCAGGCCGCCGTAGCGGCGCTCACGCTTTTGGAATTCCTGGATGGCTTCGAGCAAATGGGTCCCGCGGAAATCGGGCCAGAATGTTTTGATCACGTAAATCTCCGCGTATGCGGCTTGCCAGAGCAGGAAGTTGCTCAGACGCATCTCGCCACTGGTGCGGATCAGCAAGTCCAGCTCAGGAAGATTGTGAGTATAAAGATGGCGGCTGATGGTGTCTTCATCAATTTGCAAATGGCCCAACCCGCCGTTGTTGGCCGCCGTGTGGACCATGGACTTAAATGCGTCCACAATCTCGGACCTTGACCCGTAATTCAACGCCAGGGTCATGATCATGCCGGTGTTGCGCGCGGTCTGCTCTTTGGCCCAGGCCATGCGCTCCTGGACTTCCTGCGGCAACAATTGATGGCGTCCGATGAACGACAACCG
>PLJN01000136.1:0-2509 GCA_003140235.1 Acidobacteriaceae bacterium | reverse complement strand
CCATCCATAATGATGGCCACGTGCTGGGGAAGCTGGCTGGGGTCCAATTGGCTGAACAATTCAGCCTCTTTACGGTCCAGCCCGGAAGGGACTACAGTGCGCAAAATCTGCCTCTCAAACCCATGGGTTTACCCCAGCTAGGATAGCACCGGCAGGCCCATTGGCGGCCCAATTGCGGAAAAACAACCATTGACTCTGATAGAATCATCGTATCCTACGTGGACTTATTCGTAATAGGCTTTACAGCAGGAATCTGGCGTGATTAATCTGGCGTGATAAATAAAGACAAACTCGCGGGCAGCAGCGCTTTTCGCTGGATCGCCCTGAGTTGTGTCCTGCTGGTCCTGCTCATGAGCGGGCTGGAAGCGTCGCATATGCATGCGGGCGCAGCTTCATCCAGCAACCCCTGCGCCATCTGCATTTCTGCCCACGCTAATGCTCCAACGGTCATTGTTCATCCGCTGCCGGTTTCGTACATTGTGGATGTTGTCGCCGTTCCGCTTCAGACGGAAGGCAAGAGCACCTCTCCCGAACTCAAGCTTTTCATTCGNNCCCCCACCTGCCGCTTAATTCGTCTTGCAATTCTGACCAGATTTCAAAACTCCGGTCTTCGGCCATTTGGGAGGGGAATGATGCTTCGAGCATCTCTTTTGCTTTTATTTCTCCTGCTCCCGGAACTTACATTGGGGCAGGCAATAACATCGTCAACATCTGGGGCACCGCCGCGCGCTCAAGGCCCGCCGGCTGGGCAGTCACCGGTGTCTGCCGGACAGACCGCCAGTGGACAGCCGGCGCCGGCGCAATCGCGTCCGGCCGCGCTGATCACGCTGGATCAGGCCATTGAACTGGCGCTCGCCAATAATCCGGGAATCAAGGCCATGCGGACCCAGATCCAGCAGAACCAGGCGCAGGAAACTACCGCCAATCTCCGGCCTAACCCAGTGCTCTCCGGCGACACGCAGTTCCTTCCTGTCTTCACACCCAGCCAGCTCGCGGCAAACACGGAGCAATACGATATCGGTCTCGGTTACTTGTTTGAGCGCGGACGCAAACGCCAGAACCGCCTGCAAGCGGCGCGCGATACGACCGCCGTGACGCGGTCCCAGGTTGCGGACGCTGAGCGCACCCTGACATTTAATGTGGCGCAGCAGTTCATCAATGTTCTGCTGGCTGACTCCAACCTGCAGCTCGCGCAGGATAGCCTGAAAAGTTTTCAGCAGACGGTGGACATCAGCGACTACCGCTACAAGGCCGGCGACATCAGCGAAGGCGACAACCTCAAGATCAAGCTGCAACTCCTCCAGTTCCAGACGGACGTGAGTTCGGCGCGCGTTGCCCGGGTGCAAGCCCTGGGCAGTTTGCGTCAATTGCTGGGCTTCGGTTCCGTTCCTCGCGATTACTTCGTGGAAGGTGAATTGGTCTACCAGCCGCTTACGGCCTCCGTGGAAGACTTGCAAGCCAGGGCATTGCGCGAACGTCCCGACCTGCGCGCTTCACAGCAAGGCATCACCGCCGCCCGAAGCCAGATCTCCCTGGCAAAGGCGAATGGCAAGCCAGACGTGAACGTGACCGCGAACTATTCCCACACGCCCGGCCTTAATTCCAGTTCATTGTTCTTGAGCGTGCCGCTGCCGATTTTTAACCGCAATCAAGGCGAAATTGCGCGCACGAAGTTCGCGCTCACCCAGGCGGAATTTACGGAAAAAGGCAGCGAAGACACCGTGATGACGGATGTATCCAACGCATATGAAGCAGCCGCCACCAATCAGGAAGTGGTGAAGCTGTATGTCTCCGGCTACCTCAAGGAGGCCCAGGATTCACGCGACATCAGCGAATACGCATACAAAGCCGGCGCCGCTCCGCTGCTGGATTTTCTTGACGCCGAACGCAGCTATCGCGCCACCCANNCTCGCCTACCGGCAGGCGCTGGCGACGTACATGCTCGGCTTAGAACAACTTCGGGAAGTTGTAGGAACGAGGACCCTTCCATGAAACAACGTAACCGCAGTGCCAGGACCGACTTGCTGACCGTCGCCGTACTTTTGGCGGCAGCGGCAGTCAGCGGCTGCTCCAGCGAAAACAAAGAAGACAAGACGTACGCCAATTCTCCGAAACCGGAACTGTTCAGTGTCCCCAAAGAGCAGATGGCGCATATTCAAGTGCTGACCGTTGCTCCGTCCACGCTGAGCCGGGTGCTGCGGCTGCCGGGCACGGTTGCTTACAACGCGTACAAGACCACCCCGGTCATCACGCAAGTGGGTGGGCCTGTCAGCAGGATTGTGGTGACTCCGGGGCAACATGTGAATACACGGCAGCCGATGCTGTTCATCTCCAGTCCAGACTACTCGCAACTCCGCGCCAACTATCTCAAGGCGCGTGACGCCTATAATCTGGCGCACAAGAGCTACGTGCGCGCTAAAGATTTATACGACCATCACGCCAATGCGCTGCGCGATCTGGAAGCCGCGGAATCAACCGAGTCACAGGCGCAAGCGGACCTGACGGCCGC
>PLJN01000104.1 GCA_003140235.1 Acidobacteriaceae bacterium | reverse complement strand
TGGTAAGGAACGCCGCACATGGGAATGGCAACGTCTTTCTCTTTGTTGCGGGAGGTCAGCGTGATCTGGAGTTCCTTGGCTGCGATTACCGCGTCTTCAAAAAACAGCTCATAGAAATCACCCAGACGAAAAAAGAGCAAGGCGTTGGGATGTTGCTTCTTAATGGCGGCATATTGCCGCATCAGCGGAGTGGAGGGTTCGGTCATTCAGATTGGGTAATTGTAGAACCCCGGGGCATCGGAGCCGCAAGCAAACCTACCACTGATTTCACTGATTACACAGATCGGTCCTGTTCTGGCGGGTTGGTCCAGCGCCATTTTCGTTGGCTGCATGGTAGATTTATGGAACATGGAATTACGTAAAGACCCTATCACGCGCTCCTGGGTCATCGTGGGCGATGAACCCGAGCGGCCGGCACATGAAGGCCGGTGTCCGTTTTGTCCGGGCTCTCCGAACCAGCCGCAAGTCATTGCCACGCTTGGAGCCAACGATCAGGGCGGCGGGCCGGTGATGTCCGTGGTCCATCCTGCGCCGCTTTATCGCGTGGAAGGCGAACCACAGCGGCATTCGGAAGGCATTTACGATGTGATGAACACTGTGGGTGCGCATGAAGTGCTGGTGCAGAGCATACGGCACGACATTGAATTGTGGCAGTCTTCCGATGCGGAAATTTCGCAGTTTCTTTTGCTGGCGGCGCAACGCATTCAGGACCTCAAGCGCGATCTGCGTTTCAAGTATGTGACGTTGTTCAAGAACCATGGCGCGTCCGCCGGGCAGGAGTTCGACCATCCCATTTCGCAGATCACGGCGACCACGTTTGTGCCCCGGCGCGTGCTGTACGAATTGCGGGCTGCGCGCGATTTTTATGCGGACAAAGAACGCTGCGTTTTCTGTGACACGTTGAACCAGGAAATGCGCACGCCGGACCGCATTGTGGAAACGGGCGCGGATTACATTTCGCTTTGTCCCTTTGCGTCGCGCATACCGTACGAGCTATGGCTGATGCCGCGGCGGCACCAATCGTCTTTTGAGCGCTCCGTCACGTCCGGGGCCGGCAACTTGAATGAGTTGAGCGCCATGCTTCGGCACACCTTGCAGCGGGTGATTGCGATCGCGGAATCGTTTCACATGGTGCTGCACACCGTGCCCAACACCTATCAGAAATCTAACATTCTTCAATACTGGAAAACAGTGGACGAAGACTATCACTGGCATTTTGAAATCCTTCCCATTCTGGGCACGCGGGCCAAACCCTACTTCCTGAAAGAGGTCTACTACACGAACATATCTTCGGAAGTGGCGGCGGAACGGCTGCGTAAGCTGACCGTGAAGTGAGACGGTTGTTCGTCTGCTCTGGCGCTATAATTCCGTCCTAAGCTTATGCCGCTGTTCTGGTTACGTGTTGCCCTGACGTTATACGGAGTTGGCCTGCTGTGCGCCGTTGCCGCGCTGTGGGACAGCCGCCGCCGTCTGACCAGCGTCATGCGTTTTACCGCGGGTGCGGGCATCGTCTTCCACTTTGTTTCGTTGACGGAAACGGCGATGCTCAGCGAAACCGCGCCGCTCTCTTCTCTGCATCAGGTCGAATCGCTACTGGCATTTCTGCTGATGGCGTTTTTCTTTGTGATTTATTGGCGGTATCAGACCGTCTCGCCGGGCATTGCCGTGTTCCCGCTGTCGTTTTTGCTGACGCTTTCTGCGCAGTCGGCCTTCATGGCGGAGAGCGGCACGGCGCCGCAGGTCAGCTCCAGTTGGATTTACATGCACGTTGGGCTGATCATGCTCGGCTACTCAGCGCTGATTGTCAGCTTTTTTGCCAGCATCCTGTACTTGATTCAGGAAAAGAACCTCAAGGCCAAAACGGTGGGCGGATTCTCATCGCGCCTGCCGGCTTTGGCCACGATTGACGAAATCGGCTACCGCTGCCTGGTTTTTGGTTTTCCTTTCATGACGTTTGGCCTGATCGCCGGGTCGGTGGTCGCCGAAGCGCGCTATGGCGCGGCCTATTTCCGCGATCCGAAGATTTTATTTTCGATTGCCATGTGGGTGCTGTACACCGTGTTGCTGTATGCCCGCTGGAGCGCCGGTTGGCGTGGACGCCGCGCGGCTTACATGGCCGCGTTTGCATTCGGGGCCGCCCTTATCGCGTGGGCGGCCAACGGTTTGAGTTCCATGCACAGGTTCATCACTCCATGAACTTCAAACTCATCGGCGTGAACCACAACAGCGCTCCGCTGGAAGTGCGCGAGCAACTCGCTGTTTCTGAGGCGCGGCTGCCCGACGCGGTCCGCAAGCTGGTGCAGCAGCCTGGTGTGGACGAAGGCATGGTGCTTTCCACTTGTAATCGTGTGGAAGTCCTGACCAGCACGCGGCCGGGCGCCGACCTTCGCGGATTCTTCAGCAGCTATTTCGGCGTCAGCACAGACGCGCTGCGTTCCCATCTCTACGAATTCGAAGAGCGGGAAGCAGTGCGCCATGTTTTCCGCGTGGCATCGAGTCTCGACTCCATGGTGGTCGGAGAGCCGCAGATTCTCGGCCAGGTAAAGGAAGCCTACGCCGTGGCCCGCGGTCTGGGCGCCATTCATTCGGCGCTTGATGCGTTGCTTTCGCGCGCGTTCTCGGTGGCCAAGCGCGTGCGTTCCGAAACGGCCATTGGCGGGTCGAGCGTTTCCATTTCGTCCGTGGCGGTCCAGTTGGCGGAGAAGATTTTTGGTTCGCTGCAAGGCAAGACCATCTACCTGGTCGGTGCAGGGAAGATGGCGGAACTGGCCGCGCGGCATCTTATCAGCCATGGAGCTACCACAATTCTGGTATGCAATCGCACGCATGAACGGGCGGTCCAGTTGGCTGAAGCCTTTGGCGGACAGGCGATTCCGTTTGAGCGTCTCTACGAAACCGCGGAGCGCGCGGACATTGTGCTTACATCCACCGGGGCCGCCGAGCCGCTGTTCCGTCGCGAGCATGGTGAAGCCATTCTGGCACGACGCAAGAACAAGCCGATGTTCTTCATTGATATCGCGGTGCCGCGCAACGTCCATCCGGACGTGAACCGGCTGGACGGCATGTTTGTCTACGACATCGACGACCTTCAGTCCGCCGCAACCACCAACACCGCGGAACGCAAGCGAGAGGCGCAACGTGCGGAGCAGATCGTGGAGTCTGAAGTCGACCGCTTCGCAGCGCGCATGAAGTCGCTGCATGTGGTTCCGACGATTGTTTCGCTGCAGGAATACTGCGAGACCATACGCCAGGCGGAGATTGACCGCATACGCGGAAGGCTGGGGCACATCACGCCGGAACAGGAAGCCGCGATTGATGCCATGACCCGGGGCATCGTCAACAAACTGCTGCATACGCCGATTACGACTTTGAAATCCACGGCGGACGAGCCGGAAGCCGCGACCATCCATGAGATCATTCGCCGCATCTTTAATCTAAAGAGAGAGAAGCTTAAGAACGAAGACTAGAAGACTAATGGCGAAGTTACGCATCGGCTCACGCGGGTCCAAACTTGCTCTCTGGCAGGCCAATCATGTGGCTGCGCTGCTTCGCGCGCAAGGGCATGAAGTGGAAATTGAAGTCATCAAGACCACCGGCGACAAAATTACTGATGTTGCGCTGGCCAAGGTCGGGACCAAGGGCATGTTCACCAAGGAGATTGAAGAAGCCCTCGCCGATCAACGCGTTGATCTCGCCGTGCACAGCTTGAAGGACGTTCCCACGGAACTGGCGCCGGAGTTTGAACTGGTTGCCATCATGAAACGCGAAGACGCACGCGACGCTTTTATTTCGGTGAAGTACTCGGCAGTTCAAGAGCTGCCGATGAATGCGCGTGTTGGCACCAGCAGCTTGCGCCGGCAATGCCAACTGAAAGCGCTGCGTCCGGATTTGGAAACACATCCTTTGCGCGGGAATGTGGATACGCGACTCAAGAAACTGGAGTCGGGAGAATATGCTGCGATTATTCTGGCCGCCGCTGGCGTGAAGCGGCTTGGTCTGGATGAGCATGTCCGCTCCATCATTCCTCCAGAAATCATGTGCCCGGCAGCGGGGCAAGGCGCTTTGGCGATTGAAGCGCGGAGCAACGATGATCATGTCAAGAACCTGCTGGCGTTTTTAGACCACAGCGACTCGCGCGCCGCGATTCAGTGCGAACGCGCGTTGTTGCAATCCCTAGGCGGAGGATGCCAGGTGCCAATTGGGGCCTACGCGGTCCGGAGCGGCGGGCGCTTGCATCTGATCGCCATGGTCGGCCGTCCTGATGGCAGTATGTTGTTACGAGAAGAAGCAGACGGTGACAATCCCGAGCAGTTGGGCCGTGATACCGCACAGAAACTGCTCAGCCGCGGCGCGAACAAGATTCTGCAAGATGTTTACAGCCAGGAAATCGCCACACCGGCCAAGCCATGAACAAAACGCCGATTCCATTTCGCGTGAAAGGCAAACCGCTGATCGGTTTGCGCATTCTGGTCACGCGCGCCAGCGGACAGGCGCACGGACTGTCGCTGCCACTGCGCGAGCTGGGCGCTGAGGTCATTGAGATTCCGACGATTGAAATCAAGTCGCCGGTAAACAACTTCAGCGCGCTGGACGAAGCCTGCCTCAAGATTGACCACTACGATACGCTGGTCCTCACCAGCGTGAACGGCGCCGAGATATTGTTTGAGCGCTACAACAAATTGGGGCTGCCGGTCGGGGATATGGGACATCTGCTGGTCGTCGCGATTGGACCGGCGACGGCGGCAGCGATTCAATCTGAGGGCGTATCTGTTTCTATCGTTCCGGAAAAATATGTGGCTGAATCGGTGATCGAAGCCATGCGTTCGCACATGTTCAAGAGCAGCCGGGTCTTGCTGGTGCGGGCCAAAGTGGCGCGCGATGTTTTACCGGACGAACTGCGGAAGATGGGCGCGACCGTGGAAGTGATTGAGGCTTACGAAACCAGGGTTCCCGCCGATGCCGGTGCCAGACTCAAAAAACTATTTGCTGACCCCGGCTCGAAGCCGCATCTGGTTACGTTCACCAGTTCATCCACGGCCAATAACTTTCTCACTTCGCTGGGCGACGATGCGCACAATTTTTTGGACAATGTTCGCCTGGCCTCGATTGGACCAGTCACCAGCGGCACACTGAAAGACGCTGGATTTCCACCCGACATTGAAGCCCGTGAGTACACCGCAGGCGGATTAGTGGAAGCGATCAAACTCTTGGCCGACAGCAAGTAGGCAAATATCAGGAGTGTCTTTTCTTTTAACCGGCTTATATTCAAACCGGTTCGAAGTGCGCGAACATGTTCTGAAATTCGGCCAGGTTGGCGGGCGTTTCATACCAACAGACTGCTTCAAAACGTTTCCACAAATCAAGGACCACAGGATTGTTGTGAGCGCCGGCGATGGCTTCCTTGGAAACCCACTCAAAAATCTCCACGATGGTCCCATCGGCAGTACGCATGACAATGGGAGCACGTTCGGTGACCAGGCCCTCAGCGCGCAGGGGCGGGAGATGGTTCCGGACCAGTTCCAGCAGCGCCTGCTCAGAACCCGGCCTCGGCTTGTAACACGCGATAGAGATCGATCCCATATTTTGCACCTCGTTTGTCGGTAGTCGGACGTAAACATAGCACTTGCGCGCTTGGCCTTCTCCCGCTATTGTGACAATAAATGTCGCATAAGTGCCAAAGCCTGCTGCTCGATCGCCGGGGGCGTCCCCTGGCCCACATAGCGACTTTGTCGTATGAGTTTGACGAACCGCACGTAATCCCCGAGCACTCTCATCCGGAGGACCAACTGATCTTTGCTTCGAAGGGCGTAATGACTGTCCGGACAAAGCAGGGAATATGGATGGTGCCCCCGTTGCGTGCCGTCTGGATTCCGGCCGAGACGCCCCACTCCGTAGCGATGTCCGGGCCGGTTTCGATGCGGACTCTCTACCTGCTTCCCCGGCTTGTCCGGAGCTTTCCCGCGAAATGCTTCGTCTTGAACGTGTCGCCGCTTTTGCGGGAATTGATTCTGCACGCCTGCCAGTTTCCGAAATTAAATAAGAAGACTACCGTGCAAAAGCGGATCATTGAAATGATCGTTGACCAACTGGAACCAGCCGATTCCATCCCGCTGCAACTGCCTCATCCTGCCGACTCCCGCGCCCTGCGAGTTGTAGGCATGTTGCTCGCCGATCCGGGGAAGCAACAGACACTGGAAGAACTCTGCGCAGATTGCGGCGCGAGCAAAAGGACAATCGAACGTCTCTTTCTTGCGGAAACGAAAATGACTTTCGGCCAATGGCGCCAGCAGATGAGACTGCTGCATGCGCTGCAACTCCTAGCCTCAGGAGAAAAAGTGACCGGAGCCGCCCTGGACGCAGGCTATGGCAGCACCAGCGCGTTCATTTCCATGTTCCGAAGACAGCTAGGCACAACGCCAACTCGATATTTCAAGGCCGGGTGATGTCCCCGGCGTGTTTCAAGAATAGGCTTGTATCAGGACGAGAGGAATAATCTTTGAAACACAGAGGAAAGGAGGACACAGAGGAAATTGTACTTGCGAAAATCCCGACAATTCTGGCAATCTGCCCACCTCTGCTTCTTCTGTTCCTCTGTGTTTCAAAGGTGTTCCTCGCGTGGCTCACTCAATCAAGATTGCATCCGCACTTCGCGGGCGGAGTGTATTTCTTTAGAAATTCAGCGACGCGTGTGTAAGCATCGATCTGGTTCTCGACTTTCGCGAAACCGTGGCCTTCATTCTCGTAAATCTTTAGCTCAACAACGCCTTTTCGCTTTTTGATGGCGCTGGCGACCTGCTCGGCTTCCGTGTGCGGACAGCGGGGATCATTCCCACCGGCCAGAAGCAGCAGCGGCGCTTTAATCTGATCGACAAAATAAATCGGCGACCGTTCCTGATAGCGCGCTTTGTCCTTGATAGGGTCGCCCATGGTCGCGAGGTCGTATTCGCGCAGCGCCGGGTCTTCGTTTTCGACTTCGGTAAACCAATTGACGAAAGGAACAATAGGCACGCCCGCTGCCCACAAGTCCGGGGCTTTGGTTACGGCCATCATCGTGAGTTATCCGCCGTAGCTGCCGCCCAGCACTGCGACTTTTTTGGGATCGATGAAGCCGGTCTTCTTGATCCATTCGGCTGCCGAGATTACGTCTTCCAGGTCGCCGCCGCCCATGTCGAAGCGGTTGGCGTCTTCAAATTCTTTGCCGTAGCCGGTTGAACCGCGGTAATTCGGCGCGATCACGAAATAGCCCTGGTTCACCAGATATTGAATGTTCTTGTTGAACCCGTTGAGCGTTTGCGAAGTTGGTCCGCCGTGGATGTAAACGATTGCGGCGTTCTGCCCGTTGCGTTCGGCGTTGTAGGGAACGTAGACAAACGCCGAGATCTGCCATTTGCCGTCTTTGCTGGGATAGTGGACCAGGAACGGCTCCACCATGTCGTCGCCACGAATGCCGGCGACGAGCGAGTTCGTAATCTGGCGGGCTTTCTGGTTTGCAAAGTCATAAATCCAAAGATCGTTCGGAGCATTCGGGCCATCGTGGACAAAGAGCAGCCGGCCGCCATCACGAGTGAAGGGGCTCTCGGAGCCGGCCAGATCGTTGATCCCTTTGGCCACAGGAAGCGCGCGGGATTGATGGCTGAGCAGGTCATAGACAAAGATGTCCTGATTGCCGTCAATATTTGAGGTCCAGGTCACGCGCTTGCCATCGGGCGAAAACCTTCCGGCACTGATTTCCCATTTGTCAGTGGTGAGCCAGGTGATTTTCTTGCTGGCAACGGTGATAAGACCAACGTTGTTGTATCCGTTGCCGGCGTTCGAAGTGATGAGGACAGTCTTGCCGTCTGGCGAAATGTCGCTGGCAAAGAAATTATGCTCGCCGGCATTGTCATGCGGCGTCAGGTTCACAGGTTTGCCGCCGGAGATCGCGGCGATAAAAATGTTCGCGTCTTTGCCGGTGGCGTTGCTTTGCGTAAACACAATATGCTTTCCGCCTTTGGACCAGATTGGCGCAAAATTGCCAAGTTCCTTAGGCGTGTGGCTGGTGAGTGGCGTGACTTTCTTGCTGCCAATATCAATCAAATTAATTTCGTAGGATGCCGAGTTCTTCGGCTTGACCGCGAAGGCCAGGGTGTCGCCGTCCGGCGACCACACCGGGCCTTCTTCTGATATGTCTGCCGTATTCGTGAGATTAATAACCTGGCCATTCTTGGGCGAAACAATAAAAATGTCCCACTGCTCGTTGCCGTCATAGTCGGACGCGTAGGCGATCCAGCGTCCGTTCGGCGACCACGTAGGATTGACCTGCCGCTGATTGCTCACCGTGAGCTGTGTGGGCCAGCCGCCGTCGGAATCCACCACCCAGATGTTGTTGCGTCCGCTGATGTTGGCTATGAACGCCACCTGCTTGCCGTCAGGCGACCAGGTGCTGTCGCCGATCGTGCGGGTCATGTAGAGCTTGTCGATGGTCAGCGGTTGGATGTCTAGCCTTTGTTTAGCGGCGAGTCGTGCGGGGTCGGTGATGACGACTGGTTGCGACGAGGGTTTATCCACAGACTTCGTTTGCGAGTCCGCGCAGAGAGCGGTCAAGAGGATGATGGCTAAAGCTGTCGTACGCATTTGTTGCAATTGTTACATAGACGTCCGCGGCCGTCTTCCCCGGAGGGCCCGCAACAACGGTTCACGAAATGCCTTTGAACATTGTTGGTTCCCGGCGGAGGGTCGCTGCGAATGAGAGAAATTGTTGGCCGTTGCCGGAAATGAAATCCGCGCAATAATTCCGGATGTCCGCCGCAAGATGGTGGAAGGATTCCTCAGGGCTGCCTGGAAAATCCGGATAGTCGTTTTTGCCATATACGCCCAGGAATCGCATATAGGTTTCGTGATCCAATGAATCCTGACCGATGTGATAAGTGACCAACCCGAGCGATTGCCGAAAGTGGAGTTCGAGACAGCGGTCGCCATTTGCATAGGACCCGCAGGCAAACCACCCGCCTGAGCCCTTTGCATGGTCTTCGAGCATGAACCGAAAGCCGTGGGACTGCAGGACCGGATCGAGAATCGCGACACCGGCCAGTAGTTGCTGCTTAGGGTTTTCGGATGGTGGCATTTCTCGTCCCAATTGCTCTTATACGGTCGACCAAGTCTTGTCCGGCGCGTGGCAAATGTTTTCGAGCGTACACTCAGCGCACCGAGGACGGCGGGCGATGCACACGGCGCGTCCGTGATGAATGATCTGATGCGAGAAATCAATCCACTTTTCCTGCGGGATGACTTTCATCAGGTCCCGTTCAATGTTTTTGGGATCGTCGTTCTTGGTCAGTTCCAGGCGGCGTGCTATCCGGTGGACGTGCGTATCCACTACCACTCCCACAGCCTGCCTAAACCATGAGCCCAGGACCACGTTGGCCGTCTTGCGGGCCAC
>PLJN01000167.1:38497-38700 GCA_003140235.1 Acidobacteriaceae bacterium | reverse complement strand
GAGAGCCGCTGGTCGTAGTCCGCGCGCGATTTCTTCAGCCGGCCCGCGTCTTGCTGCTCGCGCAGCGTTTCCCAGCGGCGAGCAAAGCCTTCGCGGGCGATGTGCTCAAAGTAGCTGTCGATGGTAAAACCGGCGGGGACCTGGAAATCCGGAAACGGGTTCTTGATCTTGTTGAGTTTGAAATTGCAGCGCTCGGCAATGGC